>JAEXXY010000465.1 GCA_023451855.1 Actinomycetes bacterium | reverse complement strand
CGCCACGGCACCGCCCACCCGGAACTGGACGCGGAAGCCCGACGGGTGCCTGACGAGGCACAACACCGGCGACAGGCGGGCCCTCGAGGCGCCGAGCGCGCTCGACGGGTCGTCCGTGGCCGGATGGCTCGTGGTCAGCAGCCGGGCCCGCAGGGTCGAGTCGAGGACGGCCGCCGGGTCGGCGCCGGCGCGCGTCCCCTCGAGGGCCGACAGCGCGTGCGTGCCGTCGAGGACCGATGCGCCGAAGTGGTCTGACGAGCCGCGCGGGCGGTAGTACTCGCGCCCCGCGCGCTCGTAGATGCCGGACCCCCGCGCCGGGCCGCCGTGGGACGAGCCGTGGCCCGTGTCGCCGTGGCTCGAACCCGCGTACGGCGACCCGATCCAGGCCGAGCCGCCGGCCCCAGAGCTGCTCGAGCTCCCTGGCGCACCGCTTCGCGAGCTGCCTTGCGAGCTGCCGTATCCGCGGTGGACCGACCTGCCTCGCCCCCCGCGCTCCGGGAACAGGGCGGCGAGCGAGACGGTCGACTGCGCGGCGACCGTCGCGACCGGGAACGAGACCTGCGAGCGGCGGCCCCGGTCCCGCAGTCCTCGTGAGACGTCCGGGCCACCGGCCATCGTCCAGAAGGTCCACCGCACCGGCGGGTCCGGCCACTCGGGTTCCGGCAGCCAGTCGTCGGCCGGCACCCACGACGACGGCGGGTCCGGCCATCCCGGCGGCGGGTTGAAGGTCACGGTCAGCACAGGTCCCCCTAGACCCAGGCTCCCCACCCGGTCCCCGTGGGCGTGGAGGCGTCACCGGCACACCTGCCGAGGTCCGGCCCGTGTGCTGCTCGCAGCGTAGCGCTCAACCGAGTTTCATTGCAGCACAAGATTTTCGACCAAGGAAGCATCATGATGAATCATGAAATGTACCCCGGACGCCAAAACGCCCACTCGTCGCACGAGTGGGCGTTCCGGACGGATCAGACGGCGCCCGGTACGGGTCAGGCGGTGCCTGTCGCTCCGTCGGCGCCACCCAGCGCGCCACCCAGCGCGGCGTCCAGGGCCTCGTCCTCGAGGGCGGCGACGCAGGCCCCCACGACGGACTCGATATCGGCCTCCGGCGCGAGGGGGGCCAGGTCGTGCGCGGGACCGTCGAACGCCAGCGGCCGGATCGCGGCGCTGAGGAGCAGCGGCATCGGGTCGGCGGCGGCGGGCCGCAGCGTCACGGCCTCGCGGCTCAGGCTGCCGAGGTACACCGGCTCGAGGCCGGTGCCGCTCTCGGTCGGGCGCACGATGAGCACGTGGACGTCGTCGGCCGCGACGGCGACGGAGATGGCGTGCCGAGCCGTCGCGAGCGTCAGCGACGCGAGGCCAGCGAGGTAGACGGCGTTGCGCTCGGCAGGGGTCCGCCGCCGCAGCATGGGCCGGCCGTTGCCAGACAGGCCGGGCCCCTTCTCACCGATGATGTCCGGACGCGGATAGCGCACGACGACGGTGACGTAGCCGCGCGCGCCGTCCTCCGACCAGCCCGCGTCGATGCACGTGCACGACCCCCCGGACGTGGCGAACTCCGCCTCGAGCTCGGCGATGACGGCGACGCGGTCGTTCCGGGCGAGGGCGGCCCAGCGGTCCTCCAGGGCTGCGACCTGGTGCTGCCCGACCACGGCGTGCGCCACCTCGGCGGCCGCGGCGAAGCCGTCGGCCTGCACCTCGGCCTCCTCGCGGGCCGCCTTGCGCTCGGCGAGCCGGAACAGCGGGACCTGCTGGCGAGCGGCGCGGAACGCCTTGCGGTGCAGGTCCTTGCGCTCGTGCTCGTCGAGCGGCCGGACCGGCTCGGGTTCGGGCCGGCGCCGCGGCGTGTGGCTGTGCAGGTGGAGTGAGGACAGCGTCGTCTCGACCTCGGTCAGCGCCGAGACGTCGTCGCCCCGCTGGGCCGCGAGCGCACGTACGGCGAGGACGTCGAGCGACACCGCCGGCGCGCCGGAGGACCCTCGCGACCCGACGCCGGTGCCTACCGTCGCGCCGTGGCCCGCGTCGGGCTCGGCGGACGGGTCGGCACCGGCGACGAGCGTCGCGCGGAGACCGGACGCGATGGAGCCGAGTCGCACCTCGGGTGCGACCCTGATCTGGGCCTCCACGTTAGGCGTCCACCCTGCTGACCGGGAAGAGCAGGCCGTCGACGGCCCACGCCTCCTCGGGAGCCAGTCGCGCCGCGGGACGCCGGGGCGTCACGGGCTCGACCGACTCGGGAGTGCTCGCGTCCACGACCGGCGCGCCCTCGCCCGTGGCGGTGGGAGCCACCACCGGTTCGGGTGCGCGCTCGGACACCCGCTCGGCCGCCCGGAGGCGAGCGAGCCAGGTACCTCGGTCCGTGCCGTACGTCGCCACGATGGGCGGGGGAGGAGTTCCCAGCCGTGGCGGATGCGGCACGGACCGCTCGACGTCGTCGGCGGATCTGCCGACGCTCGGGGCGTCGACGGGTCGGTGGGACCCGACGGCGTCGATGGCACTGACGGCTCGCGAACCGACGGGCAGGCCGGCGAGCACGTCGCCGGCCACTCCGCTGCTCGTGACCCGACGCGGGTCGACAACGGTCCAGAACTCCCAGTCCTCTGGCGGCGCAGGCCAGCTGGGGTCCGGCATCCAGTCGTGGCCGGGCGCCCAGGCTGCGGACGGAACCGGCCAACCGGGTGGGGTGTTGAAGCGCACGGCCATGGTCTTCCCCTTTGAACGCGAACCTCGGAGCACCCCCGTGCTCCACTCCCTCTCCGCGAAAGGTACGGCTCCGCGGGCCCACCTCGCCGCGAAATGGACAAAATCGGTGTTTATCGGCACTCGTCGCATCACCGTCTGAGGGCAGTCCGACGGCATGTCCGACGGCGGGTCTGAGGCAGGTCTGCTGCGCTTTGACGTTCGGTGAGGGGGCGCGGATCAGGGGCGGCTCGGGGGTCGTTCGGGGTCGACCCCGATGGGCACCCGGGGTCATCGCCGACCACGCTGGGACCATGACGACGACCACCCTGCGCCCCCAGCCCGTAGCGGCCCACCCGAGCCGCACGGTCGCGCGTGGCAACCTCGCGACGCGCCCCACGCCTGGCGCGGACCGCACCCCGCCCGGAGTCGTCGCCGCGCCCTCGTCCGCACCCGACCGCGGTCGGGTGCTCGCCTTCGTCGCACCCCTCGTCCTCTTCGCCCACGGCATCCTCGTCTGGGTCCTCGGCCTCGGATCCCCCTCGCAGGCAGCCCTGTCCGGCGCCGGGACCCTCGGCGTCGACGGCGACACCAGTGGCACCGTGTCGCTCGCGGTGGGCGCCACCCTCGACAGCGCCGACGTCGAGCGGCTCGCTCCCGCGGTGTCGGGTCTGACGCTCGTCGTCGCCGTCGCCGCCTTCTGCTGGCTCGTCGCGGCGCTGGGGAC
>JAEXXY010000391.1 GCA_023451855.1 Actinomycetes bacterium | reverse complement strand
GCCGGGACGGCGGGAACCCCGTCGACGACCGCCACCGGCAGCGCCGGGGATCCGGGCGCGCCGACCGCGACGGGCACCCCGGGTGGGCCGCCGGCATCCGCGTCGAAGGACTGACCCATCGCCCAGGTCGGTGGCCGGCGTCGGGGCGGACGCGGGTCAGCGGCCGAGGCGTCGACGCACGAGGGCCCCGACGTCGCGGACCTCGCGGACGTGCAGCACGTGGGCGACCCCGATGTAGACGGCGGTGAAGACCACGCCGACCAGGCCGATCTCGACGGCGTTGGCGATCATCCGGCCGATGGCGGTCGTGCCCTCGCCCTCGGCGGCGTAGACGCGGATCGGGGCGAGGACGTTGTGGGTGCCCATCGCGAGCAGCCCCGCCACGAGCGCCGCGACACCGACGCGGGCCGCCGTGTCGATGATCGCCGCCCCGCCGAGCGGACCGACGCGGCGGCGGCAGGCCCGCAGGCCGTAGGCGCAGCTCACGACGTTGCCGAGCGTCTGCCCGAACGCCATGACGGCGACGGCGTACTGCGGCGGCACGAGGAGCGTGACGCCGAGGGCCGCGAGGCTCGTGCCCGTCAGCAGCACCTGCATGACGAAGGTCGGGCGCCCGTCCTCGAGGGCGAAGAGGGTGCGGTAGCAGAGCAGGTCGATGCCGAACGGGATGATCCCGAGGACCATGACGACGAGCGTGACGGCCGCGGTCTCGACCGAGCCGAGGGTGATTCCCGGGTTGAGCAGGGCGATGATCGGCTCGGCCTCGACCATGACGAACGCCATGACCGCGACATTGACGACGAGCGGCAGGGCGATGCCGGTGCGCATGTCCTCGCGCATCCGTTCGACGCGGCCGCCCGCGGCCGCGGCCGACAGGCGTGGGAAGAGCGCGGTGATGATCGAGACGGTCACGAACGCGTGCGGCAGCATGAAGATCGTGAAGGCGATCCCGTAGACGGCCGGGCCACCGATCGGCACGTTCGCGGGCACCCGCGCCACGGCGTGGTTGAGCGCGCCCTGGCTGACGAAGAAGCCGAGCTGTGACACGACGAGCCCGACGAAGGCCCAGACGGCGAGGCGGCTGACCCCACCGAGGCCGGCTCCGCGGATCCCCCACCGCGGCCGGTAGCGGAACCCGGTGCCGCGCAGCGCCGGCACGAGCGACAGGGCCTGGACGACGACCGAGATCGTGGCCGAGCCGGCGAAGAGCCAGATCATGCCGGGCGTCCACTGCTCCGGGGTGCGTGGGAAGGGCTGGCCGTTGCTGTGGAACTGGCGCGGCGCCGGGTACATGACGATGAACACGACGAGCCCGGTGACGGCGACGATGTTGGCCATGAAGGGCGCCCAGGCGAAGGCGCCGAACTTGCCGCGGGCGTTGAGGATCTGGCCGAGCAGGGCGAAGAGCCCGTAGAAGAAGATCTGCGGCAGCGTGATGTAGGAGAAGGCGAGCGCGAGCTGCTTGACGCTCGGCTGGCTCGTGCCCGCCAGCATCCACACGAAGAGACCGGCCCCCGCCGTCACGAGGACGGTGATGACCGCCATGCCGACGAGGGCGATGGTGATGACGCGGTCGGTGAACTCCTGCCCACCGTCCGGCAGGCGCATGGCGCGCGAGAGCGACGGGATGAGGACGGCGTTGAGGATGCCGCCGGCCGCGAGCATGTAGAGGACGTTGGGCAGCGTGTTGGCCAGGGAGAACGCGTCACCGGCGAGGCTGGCCCCGATGATCGCGGTGATGAGGGCGGCCCGGACCGTGCCGAGGACGCGCGAGGCGATCGATCCGCCGAACATCGTCAGGCTCGAGCGCGCGACCGACGGGGCCGACTCCGGCTCGAGCCCGGGCGCGGCGTCGCGTGGTGCTTCCGGTGCGGGCGCCGTCATCGGCGGCTCGAGTGTTCGTGGACGAGCTCGGTGACCCGCGTCAGCACGTCGGGGTCGGCGTTCGGCGGGACGCCGTGGCCGAGGTTGAACACGTGGCCCGACGCCTGGCGACCCTCGTCGAGGATCTCGCGGACGCGTCGCTCCAGGGCCTCCCACGGCGCGAAGAGCAGCGCCGGGTCGAGGTTGCCCTGGACGGCGTAGCGGCTGCCGAGCCGCTCGACGGCGTCGGTGAGCGACACGCGGTAGTCGACGCCGACGACGTCGGCGCCCGCCTCACCCATGAGCGTCAGCAGCTCGCCGGTGCCGACGCCGAAGTGGATGCGGGGCACGTCGAGGTCGGCGACGGCACCCAGCGCGACGGCCGAGTGCGGCATCGCCCGGGCGCGGTAGTCGGCGCGCGAGAGGGCGCCGGCCCAGGAGTCGAACAGCTGGACGGCGCTGGCCCCGGCCTGCACCTGCACCCGGAGGAACTCACCGGAGATCTGGGCGAGGCGCTCGCACAGGGCGTCCCACAGCTGCGGGTCGCCGTGCATGAGGGCCTTGGTCTTCTCGTGGTTCTTCGACGGCCCGCCCTCGACGAGGTAGGAGGCGAGGGTGAAGGGCGCGCCGGCGAAACCGATGAGCGGCGTCTCGCCGAGCTCGGCGACGAGCAGGCGCACGGCCTCGGTCACGTAGGGGACGTGGTCGGACGTCAGCGGCACGAGCTGGTCGAGGTCGGCGTGGGTGCGGATCGGGCGGGCCACGACCGGGCCGACGCCCGGCACGATGTCGAGGTCGACGCCGATGGCCTTGAGCGGTACGACGATGTCGCTGAAGAAGATGGCGGCATCGACCCCGTGGCGGCGCACCGGCTGGAGCGTGATCTCGGTGACGAGCTCGGGGCGCATGCACGACTCCAGCATCGGCACGCCCTCGCGGACGGCGCGGTACTCCGGCAGCGAGCGCCCGGCCTGGCGCATGAACCACACCGGGGTGCGCCCGACCGGCTCGCGGCGCGCGGCTCGCACGAGGTCGCTCTGTCGCGTGGCAGCAGGGGCATACGTCGGCACCGGTCAATCCTGCCACGGGCACGGGCGTGCCACGGTCCGCCACGGCGGGGCGACAGGTGACGGAAGTGACGGGTGCGCAGACTGTGACGACCTGCCCGGAACGCCCCGGCGTGCCCTGAGACAGATCCGTGGCTCCCGGCTTACCCTCATCTGGTGCACACGAGAACGTTGCCGGGAGGCCACGGGGCGGTTTTTGCGAGGACGCTGACCGCCCTGCGCGACGTCCGGCTGCGTTCGGAGGTGCGCCTCACCGAGGTCCCGGCCCCGACGCGTATCGCGCCCTACGCGGCCGCGCTGACCGCTGACGTCATCGACGTCACCGACCCCGAGGAGGACCTCGCCACCGGGCGTTTCGTCCTCCTGCACGACCCCGCGGCCCCCGACACGTGGGACGGCCAGTGGCGTGTCGTGACGTTCGCCCGGGCCGAGCTCGAGCCGGAGCTCGCCGGCGACCCGATGCTCGGGGCCGTCGGGTGGTCCTGGCTCAGCGACTCCCTCGCCGGGCGTGGGCTCGCGTGGACGGCCGAGGCCGGCACCGTGACGCGCGTCGTCAGCGAGAGCTTCGGCGGCCTGGCCGACCGCGAGGCGAGCGTCGAGATGGAGATCCGGGCGTCGTGGACGCCCACCGCCGGTGACATCATCGAGCACCTGCGCGCCTGGGCCGACATGCTTTGCACCATCGCGGGCATCCCGCCGCTTCCCGACGGCGTCGTCCCCCTGCCGGGGCAGCGCCGGTGACGGCGCACGCCGAGCACACCGGCACCGAACCGGCAGCCGACCTGGCGCCAGCGGCGACGACGCAGCAGCCGGCTGGGTCGGTCGGGGCAACCACCACGACCACCGCCACCATCGAACCGACACCGCTGCTGCACCCGCGCGACGGCGTCCCCGACGTCGTCGTCGACGAGCGCACCCTGATGCGGGCGGCAGCGGCGATCGCCGGCGGCACCGGCCCGGTCGGCATGGATGCCGAGCGCGCGTCCGGCTACCGCTACGGCCAGCGCGCCTACCTCGTCCAGCTGCGCCGCGAGGGCGCCGGCACCTGGCTCGTCGACCCCGTGGCCTGTCCCGACCTCTCCCCGCTGCACGAGGCCATCGGCGACGCCGAGTGGATCCTGCACGCGGCCACCCAGGACCTCCCGTGCCTCAGCGAGGTGGGGCTGCGCCCCCACGCGCTGTTCGACACCGAGCTCGGCGGTCGTCTCGCCGGCCTGCCACGCGTCGGCCTCGGCGCCATGGTCGAGCACTACCTCGGGCTGCAGCTGGCCAAGGAGCACTCGGCCGTCGACTGGTCCACGCGTCCGCTGCCGGAGCCGTGGCTGCGCTACGCCGCCCTCGACGTCGAGGTGCTCGCCGACCTGCGCGACGCGGTGGCTGCCGACCTCGACGCCCAGGGCAAGGGAGCCTGGGCCACCGAGGAGTTCGAGAGCCTGCTGTCCTTCACCGGGCCCGAGCCCCGCGTCGACCCGTGGCGGCGCACGTCGGGCATGCACCGGGTGCGCGGGCGTCGCGGCGTGGCCATCGTGCGCGAGCTGTGGTTCTGGCGCGACGCCGTGGCCCAGCAGCGTGACGTCTCCCCCGGGCGCGTCCTGCCCGACGCCGCCATCAGCGAGATCGCCGTGGCCAACGCCCGGGCCACGACCCCGCCCCGCTCGGTCGGGTCGTCCGACCCACGCCTGGCCCGCTCGATCCGCCGCAACCAGGAGGCGATCATCGAGGCGGTGG
Source organism: Actinomycetes bacterium (assembly GCA_023451855.1). Taxonomy (GTDB): domain Bacteria; phylum Actinomycetota; class Actinomycetes; order Actinomycetales; family Dermatophilaceae; genus Monashia. The sequence continues at coordinate 3,907 of JAEXXY010000391.1, read as the reverse complement.
CCCGGGCCCTCGCGCTGCCCGAGGACGACCTGCCACCGCTGACCCTGCCGCCCACCGGTCCACCGCCGCCCAAGGCGTGGGCCGACCGCGACCCCGTCGCCGCCGGGCGCCTCGCCCGGGCCCGCGAGCTGCTGACCGCCGTGTCCGGCGAGCTGGCGATCCCGGTGGAGAACCTGCTGACCCCCGACCTGCTGCGGCGCTTCCTCTGGGAGGGCCCGGCCACGCCGTCGACGGCCGAGATCGCCAGTGCCCTCGAGGACATGGGCGCGCGGCACTGGCAGACCCGCATCGTCGCTCCCCTCGTGGCCGTGGCGTGCACCGAGCACCCACGGTGAGGTGGCTCACGCCCGTCGGCCCGGACGGTGAAGTTACCCGGCAGTAGGATCGAGGGAGCGGCCTCGTGCCGCCCACCCCTGTCCACGACCGGAGGAGGCCTCGTGCCCCGTCAGCTCCAGGAGGTCGTCTTCGTCGACGGCGTGCGTACGCCGTTCGGCAAGGCCGGTGAGAAGGGCATGTACGCCCACACCCGTGCCGACGACCTCGTCATCAAGTGCGTCCGCGAGCTCCTGCGCCGCAACCCCGACCTGCCCAAGGACCGCGTCGAGGAGGTCGCCATCGCGGCCACGACGCAGATCGGCGACCAGGGCCTGACGCTCGGGCGCACCGCGGCGCTGCTCGCGGGCCTTCCGAACACGACGCCCGGCTACTCCGTGGACCGGATGTGCGCCGGCGCCATGACGGCCGTGACGAACACCGCCTCCTCCATCGCCTTCGGCGCCTACGACGTCGCGATCGCCGGCGGCGTCGAGCACATGGGCCGCCACCCGATGGGCGAGGGCGTCGACCCGAACCCGCGGATCATCGCCGAGAAGATCGTCGACCCCGACGCGCTCGTCATGGGCAAGACGGCCGAGAACCTCCACGACCGCTTCCCCCAGCTGACCAAGGAGCGGGCCGACGCGTTCGCCGTCGCCAGCCAGGACAAGCTCGCCGCCGCCTACGCCGACGGCCGGATCCAGCGCGACCTCGTCAGCGTCGCCGTCCGCGACGGCGACGACGCCTGGGGCCTGGCCACCACCGACGAGCCCCCGCGGCCCGGGACGACCGTCGCAGACCTCGCCGCCCTCAAGACCCCGTTCCGCCCGCACGGCAACGTCACCGCGGGCAACGCCGCCGGCCTCAACGACGGCGCCACGGCGTGCCTGCTCGCCTCTGAGGCCGCGGCGTCCGAGCTCGGGCTGCCCGTGCGGATGCGTCTCGTGTCCTACAGCTTCGTCGGCGTCGAGCCCGAGGTCATGGGCGTCGGCCCGGTCCCGGCCACTGAGAAGGCCCTCGCCAAGGCAGGCCTGACGATCGAGGACATCGGCCTCTTCGAGCTCAACGAGGCGTTCGCCGTGCAGGTGCTCGCCTTCCTCGACCACTTCGGCATCGCCGACGACGACCCGCGCGTCAACGAGTACGGCGGCGCCATCGCGACGGGCCACCCGCTCGCCAGCTCGGGTGTGCGCCTCATGACCCAGCTCGCCCGCCAGTTCGAGGCCCACCCCGAGGTGCGGTACGGCCTCACCGCGATGTGCATCGGCATCGGCATGGGCGGCGCAGTGGTCTGGGAGAACCCGCACCACGCCGACTACGTGCCCACCAGCACCCAGGAGGAGGTCGCGTGACCGCCACGACCGACCAGCCCACGACCCACCAGCCCACGAGCGCAAGCGGTTTCGCCGACGAGGTCGTGACGCACGCCCGACTGCGCGACGTCGAGCTGCCCGGCGGCGCCGGCACCCTGGCGCTCATCACGCTCGACAACGGCTTCGACCACACCAAGCCGAACAGCTTCGGCCCGCAGGGTGTCGCCGAGCTGGCGGCCGCCGTCGCCCGACTGCGCGAGCGTGCCGAGGCCGGCGAGATCGTCGCGGCCGGGGTCACCGGCAAGCCGTTCGTCTTCGCCGTCGGCGCCGACCTCACCGGCATCCCCCACGTCCGCGACCGCGAGCAGGCCCTCGAGATCGCGCGCGCCGGCCATGCCGCCTTCTCGGCGTTCTCCCACCTGCCGGTGCCGACCTTCGCCTTCGTCAACGGCGCGGCCATGGGCGGCGGCGTCGAGCTCGCCCTGTCCGCGACCTACCGAACCCTGAGCGCGGGCGTGCCGGCCGTGGCGCTGCCCGAGGTGTTCCTCGGCCTCGTCCCCGGCTGGGGCGGCTGCTGGATGCTGCCCAACCTCGTCGGCATCGAGAAGGCCCTGACGGTCGTCATCGACAACCCGCTGAGCCAGAACCGGATGCTCAAGGGCGTCGACGCGTACCGGCTCGGCCTCGCCGACGCCCTCTTCGAGCCGGCCGACTTCCTCGAGGAGTCGCTGGCGTGGGCCTCGGCCGTGGTGCGCGGCGAGGTCGTCGTGCAGCGCCCGGAGGTCGACCGTGACGAGCAGCGCTGGGAGGCCGCGATCGCCAAGGCGCGCGCCACGGCCGACGTCAAGACGGGCCGCCAGGCCCGCAGCCCCTACGCCGCCCTGGACCTGCTCTCGGCGGCACGCACCGCGACGCGCGAGGAGGGGTTCGCCGCCGAGGACGAGACCCTCGCCGACCTCGTCATGAGCGACGAGCTGCGTGCCGGGCTCTACGCCTTCGACCTCGTGCAGCGTCGGGCCAAGCGCCCGGCCGGTGCGCCCGACAAGGCGCTCGCACGCCCGGTGACGAAGGTCGGCGTCGTCGGCGCGGGCCTCATGGCCAGCCAGCTGGCCCTGCTGTTCGTCCAGCGCCTCCAGGTGCCGGTCGTGCTCACCGACGTCGACGCGGCCCGCGTCGCCAAGGGCGTCGGCTACGTCCACGCCGAGCTCGACAAGCTCGCGGCGAAGGGTCGGCTGAACCCGGACCGCCTCAACCGGTACAAGGCGCTCGTCACGGGCGCGGCCGACAAGGCCGGCTTCGCCGACGCCGACCTCGTCATCGAGGCGGTCTTCGAGGAGATGTCGGTCAAGCAGCAGGTCTTCGCCGAGGTCGAGGCCGTCGTCTCACCCGAGTGCGTCCTCGCCACGAACACCTCGAGCCTGTCCATCGCCGAGATGGCTTCGCGGCTGGAGCACCCGGAGCGCGTCGTCGGGCTGCACTTCTTCAACCCGGTCGCCGTCATGCCGCTGCTCGAGGTGATCCCGGGCGAGGCCACCGACGAGGCGACCCTTGCCACCGGCTTCGCCGTCGGCAAGGCGCTGCGCAAGACGTGCGTCCTCGCCGCCGACCGGCCCTCGTTCATCGTCAACCGGCTCCTGGGCCGGTTCATGGGCGAGGCGGCGCGGATCCTCGACGAGGGCACCCCGATCGAGGTCGTCGACCGCGCGTTCGCGGGGCTCGCGCCGATGCCGCCGTTCGTCCTCATCGGGCTCGTCGGGCCGGCGATCGCCCTGCACAACGGCGAGACGCTGGTGCGGTCGTTCCCGGACCGGTTCTACGCCTCCCCGACGCTCCAGCGCGTCGTCGCCGCGGGCAAGCCGGGCTTCTACGACCTCAGCTCGGGGCGTCCCGTGCTCGACCCGGAGGTCGCCGAGCTCGTCGAGAGGCCGGCCGAGCCGGTCGTCCTCGACGCCGCGCAGGTGCGCGACCGGGTCCTGACGGTGCTGGCCGACGAGGCCCGACGGATGCTCGACGAGGGCGTGGCCCAGTCCCCCATGGACCTCGACCTCGCGATGATCACCGGCGCCGGCTTCCAGTTCTGGAACGGCGGCATCACCCCGCTGCTCGACCGCACCGGGGTTGCCGAGCGCGTCACCGGCACACGGTTCCTGCCGCCCGGCGCGGCCGACGCCGCGCGCTGAGGCCCCGCCGGAAACCCGGCACCGCGACGGCGGGCCCCCCCCCACAATGCCCGGGGCCGCCCCCCCCGTGCCCCCCCCCGGGTATACCAATAGCCCCCA
>JAEXXY010000370.1 GCA_023451855.1 Actinomycetes bacterium | reverse complement strand
GACACGACGAGCCGGGTGCCCGTGCGTACGCACGGGCACTCGGCTCTCGCGCGCCTCGTGCCCCTGTCCCAGTCCGGTTTCGCGAGCGAGTACTGGGGCCGGCAGCCCCTCGTCTCCCGGGCGGGCGACCTGCTCGCCGGCGCGGCCGACCTGCTCGGCCAGGATGACGTGGACGAGCTCGTGTCACGCCGGGGGCTGCGCACCCCGTTCCTGCGGGTGGCCCGTGACGGCCGCACGCTCAGCGACCGGGAGTTCACCGCCGGCGGCGGAGTCGGGGCCGGGATCGCCGACCAGGTCAGCGACGACAAGCTGCTCGGCCACTTCGCCGCCGGCGCGACGATCGTCCTGCAGGGTCTGCACCGCACGTGGGGCCCCATCATCGACTTCACCCAGACCCTGGCCGACGAGCTGGGCCACCCGGTCCAGGCCAACGCCTACGTGACGCCGCGGCAGAGTCGCGGCTTCGACGACCACTACGACGTGCACGACGTCTTCGTCGTGCAGACCTCCGGCGAGAAGCAGTGGCGCCTGCGTCCCCCGGTACGGCCCGCTCCACTGCGCGACGACCCGTGGACCGGCCGCCGCTCGGATGTCGAGGAGGCGGCGCGACACGAGCCGCTGCACGAGTTCACCCTTCGTCCCGGCGACGTGCTCTACCTGCCTCGCGGCTGGATCCACTCGGCGACCGCCCTCGGCGGTGTCAGCACGCACGTCACCATCGGCGTCCACGTGTGGACACGGCGGCACCTGGCCGACGAGCTCGCGACGCTCGCAGTCGAGGCAGCGAGCCGCGCCGAGCGGGTGCGCGGCACGCTGCCGCTGTCAGCCGGGGGCCCGCGCGCGGCCGAGCTCGACGACGACGTGGAGGTGGCTCGCGAGGCCCTGGTCGAGGCTCTGCGCGCGGTACCGGCGCGCGAGGTCGCAGACGTCATGCAGCGCCGGTGGCGCGACACGCAGCGGGCAGCGCCGGTCGGACCGCTTGCCCAGGTGACGGCAGCCGAGGACCTCGACGGCCACTCGTGCGTGCGGCTGCGCCCGCACCTCGGCGCCCGCCTCGACGGTGAGCCCGGTGGCGGGGCCCGCCTGACGAGCCGGTTGCCCGACCTCACGGTCGACGAGCACGACGTCGGCGCCCTCATCGCGCTCGTCGACGACGGCGTGCTGCGCGCCGACATGGTCGGTCTCGACCTGACCCGGCGGCTGCTCCTCGCCGGTCTCGTCGTCCTCGACGACTGAGCGTCCGGCGTCCGGGGTAACCGGCCACCGACGCCGAGCCGGCTCGGGCACGACCAGCCCGGCGTCACTCTGCTCCGCCCCTCCCTCACCGGCTGCTCCCGTGGTGGGAGCAGTACGCGAAGGCGTGACCCTGAGCGCCCTGCCCCGGGCCCGGTCGACCCCAGCCCTCACCGGCTGGTCCTGGAGTGGGAGCAGTACGCGATGGGCGCCGGATTCGCTCGGTCAGGCGACGGCGTCGAGGAGCGCCTGCCGGGCGCCGACGAGGGACGGGCCGTACCACGTGAGCAGGCGCCCACTGACGAGCGCGCTCGCGGCGTGGGTGAAGGCCTCCGGGCCGTCGTCCGGGGTGAAGACGTAGGGCTCGTCGGGCAGCAGCACGGTGACGCCGTCGCGGTCGAGGTCGGCGAGGTCGACGTGCGGGTAGCGCTCGGGGTCGCCGGCCAGGACGTTGCGCCAGCCGAGCCGGGCCACGACGTCGCCGGTGAACGTGTCGCGCCCGACGGCCATCCACGGGTCGCGCCAGATCGCGACGGCGACCTCGCGCGTCGGTTCGGGCACGGGCCCACCCCACTCCTCGCGCGCCGCGCCCAGCCAGTCGGGCACCGCCACCCCGAGCCCGTCGAGGACGAGCCGCTGCAGGGAGTCCAGGGCGCCCGGGACCGTCTCGATGTCGGTGACCCACACCGCGAGGCCGGCCTCGCGCAGCCGGCGCACGTCGAGCTCGCGGTTCTCCTCCTTGTTGGCGACGACGAGGTCGGGCGCGAGGGCGGCGACCGCGCGCAGGTCGGGGTTCTTGGTTCCCCGGACCCGTTGCACCGCAAGGCCTTCCGGGTGCGTGCACCAGTCGGTCGCACCGACGAGCACCTCCGGGAGGGTCGCCGCGATCGCCTCGGTGATCGAGGGGACGAGCGACACGACACGGCGCGCCGGGCCCGCGAGCGGAACCGGCGCGCCGAGGTCGTCGACGAGCGACACGACGGGGGCCTTCGACGTGGTCAGACGTTGCGGCGGTACTGGCCGCCGACCTCGAAGAACGCCTCGGTGACCTGCTGGAGCGAGCACACCCGCGCCGCGCGCATCAGCACGTCGAAGACGTTGCCGCCCTCGATGGCGACGCGACGCAGCTCCTCGAGCGCGGCCCGCGCCTCCTCCTCGTGCTCGGCGCGGAAGGCCCGGACCCGCGCGAGCTGGCCCTGCTTCTCCTCCTCCGTGCCGCGCGCGAGGACGACCTCGCGGGGCGTCTCTCCCTCGTGCGGATTGCGGAAGGTGTTGACCCCGATGATCGGCAGGCTGCCGTCGTGCTTGCGGTGCTCGTAGAGCATCGACTCGTCCTGGATGCGGCCGCGCTGGTAGCCGGTCTCCATCGCGCCGAGGACCCCACCGCGCTCGGTGATGCGGTCGAACTCCTTGAGCACGGCTGCCTCGACGAGGTCGGTCAGCTCGTCGATGACGAACGAGCCCTGGAGCGGGTTCTCGTTCATCGCCAGGCCCCACTCGCGGTTGATGATGAGCTGGATCGCCAGGGCGCGGCGCACCGACTCCTCGGACGGGGTCGTGACGGCCTCGTCGAAAGCGTTGGTGTGCAGGGAGTTCGCGTTGTCGTAGATCGCGATGAGCGCCTGCAGCGTGGTGCGGATGTCGTTGAAGTCCATCTCCTGCGCGTGCAGGCTGCGGCCGGACGTCTGGACGTGGTACTTCAGCTTCTGGCTGCGCTCCCCCGCGCCGTACTTCTCCTTCATCGCGACGGCCCAGATGCGGCGGGCGACGCGGCCGAGGACGGAGTACTCGGGGTCCATGCCGTTGCTGAAGAAGAAGGACAGGTTGGGTGCGAAGTCGTCGATGGCCATGCCACGCGCCAGGTAGCTCTCGACGTAGGTGAACCCGTTGGCGAGCGTGAACGCGAGCTGGCTGATGGGGTTCGCCCCGGCCTCGGCGATGTGGTAGCCGGAGATGCTGACCGAGTAGAAGTTGCGGACCTTCTTCTCGATGAACCACTCCTGGATGTCGGCCATCATCTTCAGGCTGAACTCGGTGCTGAAGATGCAGGTGTTCTGACCCTGGTCCTCCTTGAGGATGTCGGCCTGGACCGTGCCGCGGACGTTCGCGAGGGCATAGGCCTCGAGCTCGCCGCGCTCGTCGGCCGACGGCTCCCGCCCCTCGCGCTCGCGGAAGGCGTCGACCTGCTGGTCGATGGCCGTGTTGAGGAAGAAGGCGAGGATCGTCGGCGCGGGACCGTTGATCGTCATCGACACCGACGTGGTGGGCGAGACGAGGTCGAAGCCGCCGTAGAGCACCTTCATGTCGTCGAGCGTGGCCACCGAGACGCCGGACGTGCCGACCTTGCCGTAGACGTCCGGGCGCGGGTCGGGGTCGCGACCGTAGAGGGTGACCGAGTCGAACGCCGTGGACAGGCGGGTGGCCGGCTGGCCCTCGGACAGCAGCTTGAACCGGCGGTTGGTGCGGAACGGGTCGCCTTCGCCGGCGAACATGCGGGCGGGGTCCTCGTTGTCGCGCTTGAAGGGGAAGACGCCGGCGGTGAAGGGAAAGAACCCGGGCAGGTTCTCGCGTCGCAGGAACGACACCAGCTCGCCGTGGTCGGTGTACCGCGGCAGGGAGACGCGGCGGATCGTGTTGCCGGACAAGGACTCCCGGGTCAGCTTGGTGACGATCTCGCGGTCGCGGACCTGGACCACCTGCTCGTCGCCCGAGTACGACTCCACGACGCTCGGCCACGCGGCGAGTGCATCGGTCACCGGCTGCGGCACCTCGGTGCGCGCCGACTCGAGCAGCCCGTCCACGCCGGACGCATCCGACCCGGAGTCGACGAGCTCGCCCCGCACGAGGTCGAGGCGCTGGACGCGGGAGGCCGCGGCCGCGAAGCGCGCGGTGTCGGCGTGGTACCGGCGGACGGTTTCGCTGATCTCGGCGAGGTAGCGGACGCGGGAGGCGGGAACGACCGTCGCGATCCGCGTCGACTGCTTGGTGGAGACGTGCGGCAGGACGCCCTCCTGCACCGGCATCCCCTTGTCGGACAGCAGGTTCCGCAGCTCCTGGTAGAGCGCGGTGACGCCGTCGTCGTTGAAGGTCGCGGCGCTCGTGCCGAACACCGGCATGTCGGCCGGACCCTTGCCGAAGGCCTCACGGTTGCGGACCATCTGGCGACCGACGTCGCGCAGGGCGTCCTCGGCGCCGCGGCGCTCGAACTTGTTGATCGCGACGACGTCGGCCATGTCGAGCATGTCGATCTTCTCGAGCTGGCTGCTCGCGCCGAACTCCGGAGTCATGACGTAGAGGGACACGTCGGAGTGGTCGACGATCGCGGCGTCGCCCTGGCCGATCCCGGGGGTCTCGAGGACGACGAGGTCGAACCCGGCGGCCTTGACCACGGCGAGGATGTCGTCGAGACGGGCCGGCACCTGGCTCGAGCCGCGCGTGGCCAGGCTGCGGAAGAAGACGCGGTCCCCGTCGAGGGCGCTCATCCGGATGCGGTCGCCGAGCAGCGCACCGCCGCCGCGGCTGCGGGTGGGGTCGACGGCGAGGACGGCGACGCGCAGCTTGTCCTGCTGGTCGAGGCGCAGGCGCCGCACGAGCTCGTCGGTGAGGCTGGACTTGCCGGAACCGCCCGTGCCGGTGATGCCGAGGACCGGGACGTGCCGGCGCGAGGCGGCCTCGCGGACGCCGGCGAGCAGCTCCTCGTCGAGCTGGCCCTCCTGGGCGCCGGTGACGGCCCGGGCGACGGCGGAACGGTCGCCGGCGAGGACGGCCTCGAGCGTGGGGACCGAGACGCCCCACGGGTCGAAGTCGCAGTCGGCGACGACGCTGTTGACCATCCCCACGAGGCCGAGGCGCTGGCCGTCCTCGGGGCTGAAGATCGTGACGCCCGACTCGCGCAGGCGGGAGATCTCCTCCGGCACGATGACGCCGCCACCACCGCCGACGACGCGCACGTGCCCGGCGCCGTTCTCGCGGAGCAGCTGCACGAGGTACTCGAAGTACTCGACGTGGCCGCCCTGGTAGGAGCTGACCGCGACACCCTGCGCGTCCTCCTCGATCGCGGCGTCGACGACCTCCTGGACGGAGCGGTTGTGGCCGAGGTGGATGACCTCGGCCCCCTGGCTCTGCATGATCCGCCGCATGATGTTGATCGACGCGTCGTGGCCGTCGAACAGGCTCGAGGCGGTGACGATGCGGACGTGGTGGGACGGCTGGTGGAGCTCGCGCTGCGCTGCGTCGGACATGGCCAAAATACTAGGACTTCCAAATAATGGACGTCAACGCGTCACCCCCCTACGATGGGCGCATGACTGCGGAGACGAGCGCGCCGGCCGGCTCCGGCCTCGGCTTCGACCCCATCTCGCGGGCGCGCGAGCAGTGGCACGAGCAGGGCTGGGACGCCGCCGCCGACGGCATGGCCGCGATCACCTCGCTGATGCGCGCCCACCAGATCGTCCTGGCGCGCGTCGAGGCCACCCTCAAGCCCCTGGGCGTCACCTTCGCCCGCTACGAGGTGCTCATGCTCCTGTGGTTCAGCCGCCGGGGGTCGCTGCCGATGAAGGTCATCGGCAGCCGCCTGCAGGTGCACCCGACGAGCGTCACCAACGCCGTCGACCGGCTCGAGGACGCCGGCCTCGTCGTCCGCTCGACCCACCCCGAGGACCGCCGCGCCATGCTGGTCGCCCTGACCCCGAACGGCCGCGAGCTGGCCGAGCGGGCCACCAAGGCGCTCAACACCGAGGTCTTCGAGCAGCCCGGCCTCGGGCCGGACGACGTGCGCGACCTCGTCGACACGCTGACGCGCCTGCGCAGCCACGCCGGCGACTTCTGAGCCGACCCTCGGCAGACTGGCGGCATGACCGCACCCGAGACGTCCCCGGCCGGCCCGGAACCCACCGAGCACCTCGCGTGGCTCGCCGAGCAGCGACGCGGCCTCCGCGCCTTCGCCCGGGGCGCCGTGCACCCCGCCGGCGGCTTCGGCCGGCTCGACGACGCCGGACACCTCGCCGAGGGCAGCGGCATCGAGACGTGGATCACCGCCCGGATGACGCACGTCGCGGGGCTCGCGGTCCTCGAGGGCGACCAGTCGTGCGCCGACCTGCTCGACCACGGCGTCGCCGCGTTCGCCCCGGGCGGGGTGCTCGCCGACGCCGACGCCGGCGGCTGGTACGCGTCGGCCGACGCGTCCGGCCGGCCCGAGGTGACCGAGAAGCGCGCGTACGACCACGCCTTCGTCGTCCTCGCCGCCGCCACCGCCTCGGCCGCCCGGCACCCCGACGGCGACAACCTTCTCGACGCCGCCCTCGACGTGCTGGACCGTCGCTTCTGGCGCGACGCCGACGGGCTCGTCGTGGACGTCTGGGACCGCGGCTGGTCCGAGCTGGAGCCCTACCGCGGCGCCAACGCGAACATGCACACCGTCGAGGCGATGCTCGCGGCGTGGGACGTGACCCGTGACCCGCGCTGGCTCGACCACGCCCGCAGCATCGTGCAGCGCATCGTGCACGCCTTCGCCCGCGACTGGGGCTTCCGGCTGCCCGAGCACTTCACGCCCGACTGGGTGCCCGACCCCGGGTACAACCGCGACCGGCCCGCCGACCCGTTCCGGCCCTACGGCGTCACCACCGGTCACCTGCTGGAGTGGTCCCGCCTGTGCCTGCACCTGCGGCACGGCCTCGACGGCGCCGCGCCCGCCTGGCTGCTCGACGACGCCCGCTCCCTCTTCGACGTCGCCGTCCACGAGGGGTGGTCCGTCGACGGGCACGAGGGGTTCGTCTACACGACCGACTTCGAGGGCAAGCCCGTCGTCCGCGACCGCCTCCACTGGGTCGTCGCCGAGGGCATCGCGGCGGCCCGCACGCTGCAGCTCGCGACGGGCGACCCGACGTACGGCACGTGGTACGACACCTGGTGGGCCCATGCCCGCGACCACTTCGTCGACGACCGGCTCGGCTCGTGGCGGCACGAGCTGTCCCCGACGCTCCAGCCCGCGAGCACCGTGTGGGAGGGGAAGCCGGACGTCTACCACGCCTACCAGCTGTGCCTGCTCGGCGCGCTGCCCGAGGTCACGTCGTTCGCCGGCGCGCTCCGCGACGGGCTCCTGCCGGCGGTCGGCGAGGCACCCCCGGCCTGACCCTGCACGAGGCCGGCCGGGGCTCAGGCGCCGATGACGCGCTCGAGGAAGGCGTTGCCGAAGACGCGGTCAGGGTCGAGGCGGTCGCGCAGGGATCGGAAGTCGGGCAGCCGCGGGTAGAGCGGCTCGAGCTCGGCCGCCGTGGCGACGAAGCACTTGCCCCAGTGCGGGCGTCCGCCGAGCGGCAGGAGCAGCTCCTCGAGGGCCGGCAGCACGGCGTACACGGCCGGGACGTCGCGCACCCACGTGAAGTGGATGCCGACGA
>JAEXXY010000358.1 GCA_023451855.1 Actinomycetes bacterium | reverse complement strand
CGCCATCGGCTCGGGCGGGCTGACGGGGCAGGGGCTCTTCGAGGGGCGTCAGACACAGGGCGGGTTCATCCCCTTCCAGGAGACCGACTTCGTCTTCTCGGTGGCGGGGGAGGAGCTCGGCTTCTTGGGCGCGGCCGGGCTCGTGCTGCTCATCGGCTTCATCGTCGTGCGGGCCTGCGTCGTCGCGCGCCGGGCCGACACCTTCGGACGCCTGGTCGTGCTCGGCATCGCCGTGTGGTTCGGGGTGCAGTCCTTCGAGAACATCGGCATGAGCCTGGGACTGACCCCGGTGACCGGCCTGCCGCTGCCGTTCGTCTCCTACGGCGGTTCCTCGATGATCGCCGGCTGGGTCGCGGTCGGCATCGTCGGCAACGTCGCCTCGGTGAGCGCGCGCCGCTGACGCGTGGGCCGGCTCGACGCGTCTCGCCCGGCTCCGCGCGCCTCGCCCGGCTCCACGCACCCGGGGAGCGGACGCGTCCTGCCCGCGGTTACCGACGGGTCACGGTGCGATGTCGTTCGCCACCGATGCGTGACTGGACCACGGATTGTTGACATCATCCCGGCAAGGACGACGGCCCGCTGACGCCGATGACGGGCCGCCGTGGCGACGAAGGAGTCCATATGCCGCTCATGTCCCGTGCCGACCAGCCCGTGCGCCAGGAGGTGCTCGACGACCGGGCCACGAGCGTCGGTGAGCTCTTCCGCCGCCGGGTCGCCGACTCCCCGGACGCGCCCGCCTACCTCTACTTCCCCGAGGGCAGCAGCACGCTGACGACGCTGACGTGGCGCGAGACCGACGAGATCGTCCGCCGCTGGGCCGCCGGCCTCATCAGCCTCGGCGTGCAGCTCGAGGACCGCGTCGCCATCGCGTCGACGACCCGCGTCGAGTGGGTGCTGGCCGACCTCGCGGTCATCTGCGCGGGCGGCGCGACCACGACCGTGTACCCGACGACGATCGCCGAGGACGTCGCCTACATCCTGTCCGACTCCGGCAGCGAGATCGTCTTCGCCGAGGACGAGGCGCAGGTCGCCAAGCTCCAGCAGGTGCGCAGCGAGATCCCTGGCGTGCGCCAGGTCATCGCCCTGACCGGCCCGGGCAGCGACGACGGCTGGGTCATGACGACCGACGAGCTCGCGAAGCGGGGCGCCGAGTGGCTCGAGGCCACGCCCGACCTCGTCGACTCGCGCATCGACCAGCTCGGCCCGGAGAGCCTCGCCGTCGTCATCTACACCTCCGGCACGACCGGCCGCCCCAAGGGCGTGCGGCTCGTCCAGGACAGCGTCGTCTACGAAGGCGCCGTCATCGACGCCATCGGCACGCTGACCAAGGACGACCTCCAGTTCCTCTGGCTGCCGCTGTCGCACGTCTTCGGCAAGATGCTCGTGGCCACCGGCCTGCAGATCGGCTTCCCGACCGCCGTCGACGGCCGCGTCGACAAGATCGTCGACCACATGGCGATCATCCGGCCGACGTTCATGGCCGGACCGCCCCGCATCTTCGAGAAGGCGCGGGGTCGCGTCATGCTCATGCTCGGCGCCGAGACCGGCGTCAAGAAGCGCCTCATCGACTGGGCGCTCGGCGTGGGCGCCCGGGTGCGCGACCTGCACGAGGCGGGTGAGCAGCCCTCGGCCGTCCTCGGGGTCCAGCACCGGCTCGCCACCAAGCTCGTGCTGTCCAAGGTGCAGGAGCGCTTCGGCGGCCGCGTGCGGTTCATGATCAGCGGCTCCGCACCCCTCGACCCGGACGTCGCGCGCTGGTTCGGCGCCGTCGGCCTGCTCGTGGGGGAGGGCTACGGCCTGACCGAGACCTCGTCCGGCACCGCCGTCAACCCGCCCGACCCGGGCCAGTACCGCTACGGGTCGGTGGGCTGGCCGCTGCCGGGCACCGAGGTGCGCATCGCCGAGGAGGACGGCGAGATCCTCGTCAAGGGTCCCGGCGTCATGCGCGGCTACCACAACAACCCCGAGGCCACCGCCGAGGTGCTGGGCGAGGACGGCTGGTTCCGCACCGGCGACATCGGCCGCATCGACGAACGCGGCTTCGTCTACGTCACCGACCGCAAGAAGGACGTCTTCAAGACCTCCGGCGGCAAGTACATCGCGCCCGCCGAGATCGAGGCGAAGTTCAAGGGGGAGTGCCCGTTCGTCAGCCAGTTCCTCGTGCACGGCGCCGGGCACAACTACGCGACGGCCCTGGTGACCCTCGACCCCGACGCCATCACCGCGTGGGCCGCGACGAACGGCCTCGCCGGTCGCTCCTACGCCGAGATCGCGAGCTCGGACGAGGCCCGGGCGCTCGTCCAGGGCTACGTCGACCGTCTCAACGCCGGCCTCAACCGCTGGGAGACGATCAAGAAGTTCACCATCCTCGACCACGACCTCACCGTCGAGGAGGGCGACCTCACCCCGAGCATGAAGCTGCGGCGCAAGATCGTCACCGAGAAGCACCAGGCCGAGCTCGACGCGATGTACTGAGCTGTCTGGCTCGCTTCGCTCGCCGTGGTTCGGCGCGCTCTGGCGTCACGCCTTCCTTCCTCGGCTCACTCGCTTCGCTCGTTTCGCTCGTCAGTCCAGGCGTGACGGCGCGCCGAACCTTCGCTTCGCTCGTTTCGCTCGTCAGTCCAGGCGTGACGGCGCGCCGAACCTCGGTCGTCAGGGACGCGCGGGGAGGTCGATGACGGCGCCGGCGTCGGGCTGCGCCGGGTCGGGGAAGACGACCCGGTGCCCGTGCTGCTCGATGAGTCGCGGGTCGGCCCAGCGCTCGGTGCGCGGCGTGCGGTAGTTGAACCACAGGGTGGGCCCCGACGGCGCGTCGAGCACGACGCGGGCGATCGCGGCGTCGTCGGGGTGGTGGAACACGTCGCCGTTGGTCGACACGAGGTAGTGGCTGGCCGGCGCGGCCGCGAGCAGCGCCGCGATGACGTTGGCCTGGCTGCCGTGATGGGGCAGCTTGAGCGCGTCGACGGCGACGGTCGGGGTGCCGCGGGCCCGCGCCAGCCCGTGCAGGGCGGACGCGAGGACGGTGCCGTACGCGTCCGCCCCGAGCAGGACGCTCGCACCCCGGTGCTCGACGAGCAGGGCGATGCTGCTGCCGTTCGGCACGGACGCGTCGCGGACCGTCCGCCGGTCCGCGAGGTGCCCCAGGTCATCGAGCGGTGCGAGCGTGACGACCTCCACCTCTCGCTCGGCCCCGTGCAGCGCGTCCCGGACGGCGGCCGACCACGTGTCGGCCAGGCGCGCCAGGCGCTCGGTGGTCGGGGAGAGCACGGTGATCGTGGGCCCGTCGGGGACGGTGACCGCGATGTGACCGCCCGTCACGCCCGCGTCGACGGGGCCTCGACCGAAGGCCTCGTTCCACGGCCTGGCCCCGTCGTGGGGGTGTCTGACGGTGCCCCCCTCGGCTGGCGTGCCGGGGCCGGCGGGCGTCAGGCCGAGCAGCGCGGCGACGACGTCCTCACCCTGGTCGATGCTCCGGGAGCCGCCTTTCGGTGCAGGAAGGTGGGTGCGCCCGTTGAACCAGAAGTCCCCGACGCCTGCGGCGAGGTCGCTCGCGAGGAACGGCAGCATGCCGCCGATGTGGTCGTTGTCGACGTGCGTGATGACGGCGACGTCGATGTGGCCGTCGGACGGGTCCAACCGGCGCAGCCGCGCTTCCAGCAGCGGCCAGGTGTCCGGGGGGCCGCCGTCGACGAGCATCCGCCACGTCGGGCCCTCTGCCCTCGGGCACTCGACGAGCAGGCAGTCGCCGAGCCGTGCGGGTAGTACCTCCACGTGGATCGCCGTCGACACGGTCGCCACCCCTTCCCACCCCGCCAACCCCAGACTAGGACCGGCGGCCACCCGTATCCGGGCCTTGGCCGGCCATGCTTTCTCGCTCGCTTCGCTCGCTTCGCTCGCTTCGCTCGCGGGAACCGGCACGCGTGCATTTCGGGGGTCCGGCCGTGCCCCCGTACCATGGTCCAATGCCCGGAGAGTCCCTGTTCAACGCCCTCGAGCCCCTGCTGGAGCGGGTCAACAAGCCCATCCAGTACGTCGGTGGCGAGCTCAACTCCACGGTCAAGGACTGGAACGTCGGCGGCCACGGCCCAGCCGGCGAGGAGCTGACCACGCGCTGGGCGCTCATGTACCCCGACGCCTACGAGGTCGGCGTGCCCAACCAGGGCGTCATGATCCTCTACGAGGTCCTCAACGAGCGACCCGACGCCCTCGCCGAGCGCACGTACGCGGTGTGGCCCGACATGGAGGCGCAGCTGCGCGAGGCGGGCCTGCCGCAGTTCACCGTCGACGGCCACCGCTCGGTGCGCGACTTCGACCTCTTCGGCCTCAGCTTCTCCACCGAGCTCGGCTACACGAACATGCTCACCGCGCTCGACCTCGCCGGCATCCCGCTGCACGCCGCCGACCGCACCGACGACGACCCCATCGTCGTCGCCGGAGGCCACGCGGCCTTCAACCCCGAGCCGATCGCCTCCTTCATCGACGCCGCCGTCATCGGCGACGGCGAGGAGGCCGTGCTCGCCGTCACCGACATCGTCGGGACGTGGAAAGCGCAGGGACGCCCGGGCGGCCGCCGCGAGGTGCTGCTGCGCCTGGCCCGCACCGGTGGCGTCTACGTGCCCGCCTTCTACGACGTCAGCTACCTGCCGGACGGGCGCATCCAGCGCGTCGCACCCTCCCCGGACGCACCGGGCGTGCCGTGGCGCGTCTCCAAGCACACCGTCATGGACCTCGACGCGTGGCCCTACCCGAAGCAGCCGCTCGTGCCGCTCGCCGAGTCGGTCCACGAGCGCATGTCCGTCGAGATCTTCCGTGGCTGCACTCGCGGCTGCCGCTTCTGCCAGGCGGGCATGATCACCCGACCCGTGCGTGAGCGCTCCATCACCGGCGTCGGCGAGATGGTCGAGCGTGGCCTGGCCGCAACGGGATTCGAGGAGGTCGGCCTGCTCTCGCTCAGCTCGGCCGACCACACCGAGATCGCCGAGATGACCAAGGGCCTCGCCGACCGCTACGAGGGCACCCAGACCGGCCTGTCGCTGCCGTCGACCCGCGTCGACGCCTTCAACATCGACCTCGCCAACGAGCTGACCCGCAACGGTCGACGCTCGGGCCTCACGTTCGCCCCCGAGGGCGGCTCGGAGCGCATCCGCAAGGTCATCAACAAGATGGTGTCCGAGGAGGACCTCATCAACACCGTGGCCGCCGCGTACGGCGCCGGGTGGCGGCAGGTGAAGCTGTACTTCATGTGCGGCCTGCCGACCGAGACCGACGACGACGTGCTCCAGATCGCCGAGCTCGCGAAGAAGGTCATCGAGACGGGGCGGCAGGTGTCGGGTCGCCGCGACATCCGCTGCACCGTCTCGATCGGTGGCTTCGTGCCCAAGCCGCACACGCCGTTCCAGTGGGCCGCCCAGCTCGGCGCCGAGGACACCGACGCCCGGCTGCTCAAGCTGCGCGAGGCGATCCGGGCCGACCGCCGCTACGGCTCCTCGATCGGGTTCCGCTACCACGACGGCCAGCCGGGCATCGTCGAGGGCCTCCTGTCGCGCGGGGACCGCCGCGTCGGCCGGGTCATCGAGCAGGTCTGGCGCGACGGCGGCCGCTTCGACGGCTGGAGCGAGCACTTCTCCTACGAGCGCTGGATGACCGCTGCCTCGACCGCCCTGGCGGACGAGCCCGTCGACGTCGCCTGGTACACGACGCGCGAGCGGGGCGAGTCCGAGGTGCTGCCCTGGGACCACCTCGACTCCGGCCTCGACAAGGACTGGCTCTGGGAGGACTGGCAGGACTCGCTCGACGAGACCGAGGTCGACGACTGCCGCTGGACCCCGTGCTTCGACTGCGGCGTCTGTCCTCAGATGGGCACCGAGATCGAGATCGGCCCGACCGGCAAGACCCTGCTGCCGCTCACCGTCCTCGGTAGCAAGCGCGACGAGCTGCTCGAGCACCAGCACTGACGCGCGTCCGCCAGGGATGAGCGCGGCGGCACGGGCCCGAACTCGTGGACCCCGTCCGGGCCGACGGTAGGGGTCGCCACCTGGCGCCGCGCACGTCTGGCGAAACTGTCGTCACCAGACGGTTCAGTACGTCAGACGGCTCGCAGGACAGATGAATCCGACAATTCGGTCCGTGCCTTCCAGGGCCAGAAGTGTGGCCCGGCGAGGAGCTCGCCGGGCCACACGGTGTTCACCGGTGGAGGGTGAGGGTGACTACGGGCTGCTGACCGTGCCGCCGTTGGTGATGGTCAGGGCCGTGGTCTCGTGGCAGCTGGCCGGGATGTCGCGCTGGGCGGCATTGGTGCTGTCGTACTCGATCGACCACGAGTAGGTGGCCGTGGCCGTCGCCTTGACCGTCGTGTTCGACGTCGACACCGTCTGCGGCGAGGCGCCGGAGACCGTCTTGTTCTCGCTGTACACGGCGGTGCCGGAGCAGTCGCTCGAGGCGTACAGGTTGAACTTGGCCGTGCCCGCGAGGTTGCCTCCCGCCGGAGCCGACACCGTGGCGGAGTCGTTCGGCAGCCAGTTCTGCGCGGTCGAGACCGACGACGCCACGCTGCTCACGACGACGTCCTCGTTCGTGTCGGTGCAGCCCGAGTTGTGCGAGGTGGCGTTGTTGTTCGGCAGGTTCCCGCTGTAGCTGGCGACCCAGTGGTAGGTGCCCGGGGCCGTCGGCACGAACTGCGGGTTCGGCGTGCCGTACGTGCCGTTCCCGCTGACCGTGACCGCCGCCGAGGTGTAGGCCACGGTCGTGCAGTTGCCCGGCCCGTACAGCGTGAAGGTGATGGTGCCAGCCGCCGCTGCTCCGCCCGTGCCGGTCAGGTTGATGACCGGGCTGGCCGGCTGCGTCGCAAGGCCGCCGATCGTCGCCGAGTCACTGATGGAGCTGCCGAGGAAGACCGGGCCGCTGGCCGTCGTGCTGAGCGACGGCGTCACCGGGTTGACGGTGAAGCACTCGGTCGCGCTCGAGTCGCTCGAGCCCGGGATGCCGTTGGCGCTGTCACCCGACCAGGTGGCGCGCCAGCAGTACCGGCCCGCGGAGGTGACGTAGGCCGTCGGCGAGACCACGGTGGCCGGGTAGGCCGTGCCGCTGAGGTTCGTCGACCCGACGGAGGTGCCGCCAGTGGTGCACAGCCCGGGGGAGTCCACCTTGCAGAGCGAGAACGCCACCGAGCCCGCCGGGGTCGCCGTGCCGCCGGTGAGGCTCACGACGGCGGAGTCCTTGACCGCCACCACGCCGGTGCCGATCGAGAGCCCGCCAGCCGGGATGGTGGCGCCAGCGCCGTCCTTGGGGGTCGTCACCGTGCTCGAGGTGCAGTTGGTGATGGGCGGCGCGTTCTTGAGGATGGTGTCCTTGTAGTCGGCGGTGTCGGAGTTGCCCGTCACGGTGCTCGGGATCGTGTTGGCGAACGTCTTGCACGCCGTGCTGCCGCCGAAGATCGTCGCCGTGAGGTCGACGGCCGCCTCGCCGCGGAAGCCGTCGGCGCTGTACTGCGCCTGCGACACCGCGGAGTTGAGGAGCGTCGGGGCGCCGAGGGTCAGGTTGGGCGCCGTGCCGGTCCACGTGCGCAGGTACAGGTCGCGGCTCCCGCCCTGCTGGTCCCACAGGATCATGAAGTCGCCGGCCTGTCGGTTGGCCCACGGGTTGCAGCTCGCGATGAGCTGCGCGTCGGTCGCCGTGTCGTAGGCACAGCCGGCCGGTGCCGCGCTCTGCATGAACTCGTAGGCGATGAAGCCCGACCCGCTGTTGGAGTCGCGCTCCCACGCGAAGTACAGCCAGTCGTGGTTCGGCGAGGCGGTGTCCCGTTCTGTGTCGAGCCATGCACGGCGCAGGTCGACCTGGGCGTTCGGGTTGGTCAGGTCGAGGGTCGGCACGGCGTCGTTGTGGATGACGCCGATCTTCGTCGTGCTCGAGTTGAGGGGCCCGAGCTCCTTGACGCTTCCGAAGAGGTCGGGAAGCTCGGTGGTATTGGGGTCCGGGATGATGCCGTCGATGCTGTACGGACCGTCGGCGGCTCGGGCCAACGGTGCCGTCACGACGGCTCCGGCCAGAATCAGGGCCGCGCTCGCGAGGATGGCTGTGGCCCGGTGTCGCCCGGTGAGGCGTGGCCGGCCGGACCGAGGTCCGGACCTTCCTCGAGGCGCGCTCAGTGAACCGGTCATTCGTGCTCCAGGTGTCGTGAAGGACCCGCATCACCGCGGTGCGGGAGGCATCCCGCTGCCCCGCGTCGTCCCGACGGACGGGCGGGGTCGCGCAAGCGACGACCGGCGAAGGGCTACCCCTCGAGGCCCCCCGAGGCCCCCGGTGCCTCACGACGTAGCCACGCCGTCGGCCGGGCTGTGGCTACCTGCACTCGACGCTAGGGGCGAGCTACGGACGACACACAGAAATCGGGGAAGTGGTCCCCTATGAGTGGAAAGTCCCGGACGAGGTCCGGAAAATCCTTGGATGGCAGGCTAATTCGTGACAGGGCCTCGGCGTCAGGCTCGCACTCAGACCGGGTGGCCGACGTGGGCCAGGGCCTGACGCACGAGGACGCCGTGGGAGCCGCTCATGTCGGTGGAGACCGAGATCGTCATGGCCTCCTCGGGCGTCACCCACGACAGGTCGAGGGCGTCCTTCTGGGGCCGGCAGTCGCCCATCACGGCGACGACGAACGCGAGCGACACGGCGTGCTGGCGGGGGTCGTGGAACGGGGTGACCCCGGGCGTCGGGAAGAACTCGGCGACCGTGAACGGCTGGGGCGACAGCGGGATCCGCGGCAGCGCCATCGGACCGAGGTCGTTCTCGATGTGCCGCAGGAGCGCGTCGCGGATCTTCTCGTGGTAGAGCACGCGGCCGCCGACGACCTCCTGGCCGATGCCGCCGTCGCTGTCGGCCCGCAGGAGCAGCCCGATGTGCGTCACCTGCCCCTTGTCGTCGACGCGGACGGGCACGGCGTGCACGTAAAGCATCGGGAGGCGCTCGCGGGCGTCGTCGAGGTCCTCTCGGCTGAGCCAGGCACCGGTCGTCTCCACTTCTGTCATGGCCACATAGTGCCAAACACCGGCCCGACCGCCCGAGACGGTCCGTCCCCAGCCTGTCGCAGGTTGGGGGCCGGTCGTGGGGCCCAGGTCCCCCTGTCGCTCGACGCAGGCGGCGCGCCGCACAGGTTAGACTGGCGCGCACAGGCGTTAGAGCCGTCATCAGCGGCGAGCCTCCGGAAGAACCGACACCGCGAGCCGGCGGTGCTCCCAGTAGACCCGGACGGGTGGGCCCGTCACAGCCACGAACGAGCGGTCGCACGCGCCCCCGGGCCGAGCGGCAAGCGGGGTGGTACCGCGGCGGAGACGTCGTCCCCGGCGCAGCAGCCGAGACCGCCGAGACCAGGAGCCCGCAGCATGACCTACCCCAAGGTCACCACGTCCGAGCCGACCTCCGAACCGACGCCTGCCCCCAGCACCGGCGTCCCGTCGAACCCGCGCTTCCCCGAGATCGAGGAGCGCGTGCTGAGGTACTGGGACGAGGACGGCACCTTCATCGCGTCGGTGGAGAACCGCGACGCCGGCGCGAACGGCGACAACGAGTTCGTCTTCTACGACGGCCCGCCCTTCGCCAACGGGCTGCCGCACTACGGCCACCTGCTCACCGGCTACGTCAAGGACATCGTCCCGCGCTACCAGACGATGCGCGGCAAGCGCGTCGAGCGTCGCTTCGGCTGGGACACCCACGGCCTGCCCGCCGAGCTCGAGGCCCAGCGCCAGCTCGGCCTCAAGACCAAGCAGGACATCGTCGAGCTGGGCATCGACAAGTTCAACGACGCCTGCCGCGCGTCGGTGCTGAAGTACACGAAGGAGTGGCGCGAGTACGTCACCCGCCAGGCCCGGTGGGTCGACTTCGACCACGACTACAAGACGCTCGAGCCCGGCTACATGGAGTCGGTGATCTGGGCCTTCAAGCAGCTGCACGACAAGGGCCTGGTCTACGAGGGCTTCCGCGTGCTGCCCTACTGCTGGAACGACCAGACGCCGCTGTCCAACCACGAGCTGCGCATGGACGACGACGTCTACAAGATGCGCCAGGATCCGGCCGTCACGGTCGGCCTGCGCCTCGAGACCGGCGAGCTCGCGCTCGTGTGGACGACGACGCCATGGACCCTGCCGGCCAACCTCGCGATCATGGTCCACCCCGACATCGACTACGTCGTCGTCGAGTCGGACTTCACCGGCACCATCGAGCGCTACGTCATCGCCGAGGCTCGCCTCGGCGCCTACAAGCGCGAGCTGGGGGAGGACGCCGAGGAGCGGATCGTCCAGCGGCTCAAGGGCTCCGAGCTGTTCGGCCGCAGCTACACGCCGCCCTTCACCTACTATGAGGGCCACGAGCGGGCGCACCGCGTCGTCGAGGCCGACTTCGTCACGACCACCGACGGTACGGGCCTCGTGCACAGCGCCGGCGCCTTCGGTGAGGAGGACAAGCTCGTCACCGACCGCGAGGGCATCGCCCCCGTCGTGCCGGTCAGCGCCGAGGCGCGGTTCACCTTCCCCGTCGTCGACTACGAGGGCATGCACGTCTTCGACGCCAACCTCCACATCATCGACCACCTCAAGGCCGCCACGCGTGGTGAGGGCGAGACCGGCTCGGTCACGCCCGGCACCGTGCTGCTGCGCCGCGAGACCTACGACCACAGCTACCCGCACTGCTGGCGCTGCCGGCAGCCGCTCATCTACATGGCGGTGTCCTCGTGGTTCGTCGAGGTCACCAAGATCAAGGACCGGATGCTCGAGCTCAACCAGGAGATCGAGTGGACGCCCTCGCACATCAAGGACGGCCAGTTCGGCAAGTGGCTGGCCAACGCCCGTGACTGGTCGATCTCACGGAACCGTTTCTGGGGCAGCCCGATCCCGGTGTGGAAGTCAGACAACCCGGAGTACCCGCGCATTGACGTCTACGGCTCGGTCGCCGAGCTCGAGCGCGACTTCGGCGTCGCGGTCCACGACCTGCACCGGCCCTTCATCGACTCCCTGACGCGTCCGAACCCCGACGACCCGACGGGGCAGTCGACGATGCGCCGGGTCGAGGACGTGCTCGACGTGTGGTTCGACTCCGGCTCCATGAGCTTCGCCCAGGTGCACTACCCGTTCGAGAACGCCGAGTGGTTCGAGCACCACTTCCCGGGCGACTTCATCGTGGAGTACATCGGGCAGACGCGCGGCTGGTTCTACACGCTGCACATCCTCGCCACGGCGCTCTTCGACCGCCCGGCCTTCAAGTCGTGCGTCAGCCACGGCATCGTGCTGGGCTCCGACGGCCAGAAGATGAGCAAGTCGCTGCGCAACTACCCCGACGTCTCCGAGGTCTTCGACCGCGACGGGGCCGACGCGATGCGCTGGTTCCTGATGTCCTCACCGATCCTGCGCGGCGGCAACCTCGTCGTCACCGAGCAGGGCATCCGCGACGGCGTCCGGCAGGTCATGCTGCCGCTGTGGAACGCGTGGTCGTTCTTCGCGCTCTACGCCAACACGGCACGGGGCGGGGAGGGCTACGAGGCGAAGTGGTCGACGGCCTCGACCGACGTGCTCGACCGCTACCTGCTCGCCAAGCTGCGCGAGTTCGTCGGCGACATGACCGAGCAGCTCGACGCCTACGAGATCGCCGCGGCCTGCGACACGATGCGCGGGTTCCTCGACGTGCTCTCCAACTGGTACATCCGCCGGTCCCGCGACCGGTTCTGGGGCGGGGAGACCGACGAGTCGCTCGCGGCGTTCGACACGCTGTACACGGCCCTCGAGACCGTGACGCGCGCCATCGCGCCGCTGCTGCCGCTCGTCACCGAGGAGATCTGGCGCGGCCTGACGGGGGGCCGGTCGGTGCACCTGACCGACTACCCCCTCGTCGACGACCTGCCGGCCGACCACGCGCTCGTCGTGGCGATGGACCGGGCGCGCGAGATCTGCTCGGTCGGCTCGAGCCTGCGCAAGGCACGCCAGCTGCGCGCCCGCCTGCCGCTGGCCGCCCTGACTGTCGTCGTGCCCGAGCCGGACGCCCTCGAGCCGTTCCGCTCGATCATCCAGGACGAGCTCAACGTCAAGGACCTCGTGCTCGTCGACCTCGCCACCGCGAGCGAGGCCGACTTCGGCGTCACGCAGCGCCTCACCGTCAACGCCCGCGCGGCCGGCCCGCGCCTCGGCAAGGACGTCCAGGTGGCCATCCGGGGCAGCAAGTCCGGCGACTGGTCGGTCTCGGCCGACGGCGTCGTGACCTCCGGCGGCCTGGAGCTCGCCGACGGCGAGTACGCCCTCGAGACCGTCGTGTCCGGCGACGGCGCCGACACCGCGGCCACCGCGATGCTGCCCAGCGGTGGCTTCGTGGTCCTCGACACCGCCGTGACGCCGGCCCTCGCCACCGAGGGCGTCGCCCGTGACCTCGTGCGCGCGGTCCAGCAGGCCCGCCGCGACGCCGGCCTGCACGTCAGCGACCGGATCAGCCTGACGATCCAGGGCTCACCGGAGGTGTTCGAGGCGACGGTCGACCACCGCGACCTCATCGTCGGCGAGACGCTCGCCGCACAGTTCGCGTCGGCCGGGCCCGAGCACGCCCTGCCCGACGGCGTGGGGACCCAGGTGGTCGTCGGCGACGACCACGCGGCGACGATCGTGGTGGAGAAGCGATGAGCCTGCCCAGCACCGGCACACAGGGTCCGGGCGTCGAGGGCGTCGAGGTGCGCCCCGCGGTCGGTGACGACCTGTCCGGCGTCCTGTCCGTCGGACACCGCACGTGGCTGGCGACGTACGAGCCGCTCGTCGGCCCCGAGTACGTCGCCATGGGCCTGGCCAAGTGGTGGACGAGCGACGTCGTCGCCGCCTCGATCCGCAAGGGCCGCACCATCGTCGCCGTCGACGGCGACGACGTCGTCGGCGTGGCGACGTTCGGCCTGCAGGACGACGACTTCGTGCTGTGGAAGCTCTACGTGCTGCCCGACAACCACGGCAACGGTGTCGGGTCTCGGCTGCTGGACGCCGTCGTCGAGCGGGCCGTCGAGGGCGGGCACCCGCGGATCGTCCTGTCGCACATCGAGGGCAACACCGGCGCAGCACGCTTCTACGCGCGGCACGGCTTCACCGAGACCCACCGCGAGTCGGGTGGCTCGGACATGCCGGTGAGCGTCTGGATGGAGCGTCCGCTGCCGACGACCGACACGACCGACACGACCGACACGACCGACACGATTGACGCGGCCGACGCGGCCGACGCGGCCGACGCGGCCGATGCCACCCGGACGGGGGACGAGTCGTGAGCGGCGGGCGGCC
Organism: Actinomycetes bacterium; assembly: GCA_023451855.1. GTDB lineage: Bacteria > Actinomycetota > Actinomycetes > Actinomycetales > Dermatophilaceae > Monashia. Next base: position 4,868 of record JAEXXY010000358.1, on the reverse strand, counting down.
CGACGCCGCAGCCCAGGAGGCGGCCCGCAACCTCGAGGAGATGAAGCGGGTCCGCGAGATCGAGGAGGAGATCCTCGCGCGCGCCCCCGAGAACGACATCGGTCCCTCGCTCGAGCGGATCCGGGCCGTCATGGAGCTCGCGGGCGACCCGCAGCGGGCCTACCCGTCGATCCATCTGACCGGTACGAACGGCAAGACGTCGACGAGCCGGATGATCGACGCGATCCTGAGCGAGAGCGGCCTCGCGACCGGGCGGTTCACCTCGCCGCACCTGCACGACATCCGCGAACGGATCACGCTGTCGGGCAAGCCGATCCCGCGCGAGAAGTTCATCGCCGCCTACGACGACGTGGCGCCGCTCATCGAGATCGTCGACGCGCGCTCCCTCGAGGAGGGCGGGCGGCGGATGAACTTCTTCGAGGTGCTCGTCGCGGTCGCCTACGCGGCGTTCGCGGACGCCCCAGTCGACGTCGCGATCATCGAGGTCGGCCTCGGCGGGTCGTGGGACGCCACCAACGTCGTCGACGCCCAGGTGGCCGTCGTCACCCCGGTCGACCTCGACCACACGCACCTGCTCGGTGACGACGTCGTGGCGATCGCCGAGGAGAAGAGCGGCATCATCAAGGCCGACTCGTTCACGGTGTCAGGCGTCCAGGACGAGGATGTCGCCCGGGTCCTGCTCGACCGCGTCGAGGAGGTCGGCGGCTCGCGGATCGTGTTCGAGGGCAACGACTTCGGCGTCCTCGAGCGCGAGGTGGCAGTCGGCGGCCAGCAGGTCTCGCTGCGCGGCCTGGCGGGTGACCACCCCGACCTCTTCCTGCCGCTGCACGGCGCGCACCAGGCGAGCAACCTCGCCACCGCGGTGGCCGCCGTCGAGGCGTTCCTCGGCGGGGGAGAGCAGGCCCTCGACACCGACGTCCTGCGGGCCGCGTGCGCGGCGATGACCTCCCCCGGACGCCTCGAGGTGGTCCGCCGCTCGCCGACCGTCCTTGTCGACGCGGCCCACAACCCGCACGGCGCGAGCTCGCTCGTCGCGGCGCTCGGCGAGTCCTTCACCTTCACCCGCCTCGTCGGCCTCATCGGGATCGTCGCGGACAAGGACGCCGTCGGCATGCTCGAGGTGCTGGAGCCGGCGCTCGACCACGTCGTCGTGTCCCGCAGCACCTCGCCGCGGGCGCTCGACCCGGAGAAGCTCGGTGAGCTGGCCCGCGAGGTGTTCGGCGAGTCGCGCGTCACGGTCGTCGACGCGCTGCCCGACGCGCTCGAGCAGGCGGTGACCCTGGCCGAGCAGGACGGCATGGGCGGCGGTGTCGTGGCGACCGGCTCGGTCATCACGGCGGGCGAGGTGCGGATGCTCCTCGGCCACACCGAGGTGTGAGCGGGCGCCCGTACGCCGCCTAGGCTGAGCCCATGCCTCCCTTCGTCAAGCTCGTCATCGTCGTCGCGGTCGTCGTCGCCGTCGTCGTGCTGTGGGGGCGCGTCGTCGGTCGCCGCGACCCCGACCGGCAGCCCGAGGGACTCACCGACCGGGTTCGAGCCACCGTGAGCCGCGAGATCAGCGCGGGGCACAAGATCAACGCCATCAAGCTCTACCGCGAGGCCACGGGTGCGCCCCTGGCCGACGCCAAGCGGGCCGTCGACAACTGGTTCGTGCCCGGGCAAGGGCCGGGGGTGCGCGACGCCGCGGCGTCGTTCACCGAGGGGCGGCTCACCGATGAGGCCCGGTCCCGCATCAGCCAGCTCATCCTCGCCGACCGGCGCGAGGACGCGATGAGCCTCTACGCCGAGGCCACCGGCGCCAGCCCGTCCGAGGCGCGTGCCATCATCCGCACCTGGGACACCGCCCAGGACTACTGACGCCACCGGCGTCGAGCCTGCCCGTGCGCACGACCCGCACGACCCGGACGACCCGACCTCACACCCCACCTCATGACCCGACTCACCGACACCAGGACCGCACGCATGAACGCCCTCCGCCTGTACGGCACCACCGGCAAGTTCACGTGGCGCATGCTCGCCACCGTCCTCGGGGGCCAGTCGCTGTGCATCCTGCTCGGGGCGCTCGTGGCTCGCGGCGTCACCTCCGCGGCCGATGACCCGGGGCGCGGCACCGCCTACCTCGTCGTCGGCATCGGCCTCGGTGCGCTGTGCGTCGTGGCCGCCGGCTCGATGCGCCGGCCGTACGGGCTGACGCTCGGCTGGGTGGTGCAGGTGCTGACGCTCGTCAGTGCGCTCGTCGTGCCGATGATGCTCGTCGTCGGGCTCTTCTTCCTGGCCCTCTGGATCACCTGCCTCGTCAAGGGCGCCTCGATCGACGCCGAGATGGCGCGCCGCGAGAGCGCGCCGCCTCCGGGGCTGGAGCAGCCGGAGGCCGGGGACGGCGCCTCCGGCCCGGCCGATAGGGTGGACGGGTGACCACGGAACGTTCTCTCGTCCTCGTCAAGCCCGACGGTTTCGGCCGCGGCCTCACCGGTGAGGTGCTGCGCCGCATCGAGGCCAAGGGGTACGTCCTCATCGGCCTCGACGTGCTGACCCCGACCCGCGAGCAGCTCGCCAAGCACTACGCCGAGCACGAGGGCAAGCCGTTCTACGAGCCCCTCGTCGAGTTCATGAGCTCGGGCCCGGTCGCCGCCGTCGTCATCGAGGGCCAGGACTGCATCAAGGGCTTCCGCGCCCTCGCCGGCGCCACCAACCCGACCGAGGCCCTGCCCGGCACGATCCGTGGCGACCTCGGCCGCGACTGGGGCACCAAGGTCCAGCAGAACATCGTCCACGGCTCCGACTCGCCCGAGTCGGCCGCGCGCGAGATCGCGATCTGGTTCCCCGCGCTCTGAGCCCCGCGGGCCCCCGCACGGCCACAGCAAGCTCGTAGGCCCCAGACGTCCACTGGCGTCACTGGCGCCACGGGGGTCACGCATCCGGCGACACTCGCCGGATGCGCTCGGTCCTGCCGCCGGGTCGCGACACAATCCCGGCCATGAGCACCTGGCCGCCCCTCGGACGCGACCTCGCGGTCGACCTCGGGACGGCGAACACGCTCATCCACGTCCGCGGGCGCGGCGTCGTGCTGGAGGAGCCGTCGGTCGTCGCCGTCGAGGCCGGCACCGGTCGCCTCGTCGCGGCCGGCACCCGCGCCAAGGAGATGCTCGGGCGCGCGCCCGGCACCATCCGGGCGGTGCGCCCGCTGCGCGACGGCGTCGTGTCCGACGCCGACGAGACCGAGCGGATGCTGCGCTGGTTCATCGACCGCGTCCGCACCTCGCGCCTCGTCCGCCCCCGGATGGTGCTCTGCGTGCCGAGCGAGGTGACCGGCGTCGAGCGGCGGGCCCTCGAGGACGCCGCGACGCGGTGCGGCGCGCGCCGCGTCTACATGGTCGAGGAGCCGATGGCGGCCGCCATCGGGGCCGGTCTGCCGGTGTACGAGACGGCAGCCAGCATGGTCGTCGACATCGGCGGCGGCACCACCGACGTCGCCGTCATCAGCCTCGGCGGCATCGTCACCTCGACGTCGGTCCGGGTCGCGGGCGACGAGATCGACGAGGCGCTCGTCAGCCACGTCAAGAGCGAGTACTCGCTCCTGCTCGGCGAGCGCAGCGCGGAGGACCTCAAGGTCGCCGTCGGCTCGGTGTTCCCGCTGCGCGAGGAGCTGTCCACCCGGCTGCGCGGGCGTGACCTCACGACCGGGCTGCCCAAGACGGTCCAGGTCGGCTCGGCGGAGGTGCGCCGGGCGATCGAGGGGCCGGTGCTGCAGGTCATCGAGGTGGTCCGGGCCACCCTCGACGTCTGCCCGCCGGAGCTCGCCGGCGACATCCTCGACCGCGGCATCACCCTGACGGGCGGGGGAGCGCTGCTGCGTGGCCTCGACGAGCGGATGCGCCACGAGCTGGGCGTGCCGGTGCACGTCGCCGACGACCCGCTCCGTGCGGTGGCGCGTGGCGCCGGCCGCTGCGTCGACGACTTCTCCAGCCTCGAGCGCGTCCTCGTCGGCGACCCCCGCGGCTGAGCGTGGACGACCGCACGCGCCGCCGCCTCCTCGCGGTGCTCGTCGTGGTGACCCTCGGGCTGCTCGTCGCGGATCTCGCGGGCTCGCGGGTGACCGACGCCGTGCGGCGCGCGTCCGGGGTCGTCGTCGGTCCGGTGCAGCGCGTCCTCGCGGGTGCCTCTCCCGGCGACCTCTCCCGCCTCGAGGTCGAGAACGTCCGCCTCCGGGCGGTCGTCGCCGACCAGCAGCGCGCGCTGGATGACGTGGCACGCGTCCGGTCGGTGCTCGGGGCCGAGGTGCTCGCCGCGCACGCCTTCGTGCCGGGACGCGTCGTCGGCACGGCGCTCGGGCCGCTCGGCGGTCGGAGCCTGACGCTCGACGTCGGCTCGCGGGACGGGATCGTGCCCGACTCCACCGTGGTCGCGGCCGAGGGTCTTGTCGGGCGTGTCGTGTCGGTGTCGCCGTGGACGAGCGACGTGCAGGTGCTCGGGTCGACCGGCACGGTCGTCGGGGTGCGCGTCGGGCCCGCCGGCACCCTCGCGACCGTCGCGCCTCCCGGCACCGCCGACCGCGAGGTGCGCCCACGCGGTTCGCTGACCCTCTCGTTCGTCCAGCCCGGCACGCCGGTCGTCGGCGACGTCGTCCGCACGCTCGGCAGCGTCGACGAGCGTCCTTACGCCGCAGGCGTCGTCGTCGGTACCGTCACCGACGTCGATCCGGAGAGCGGGCGGATGACCCGCACCGCCGCGGTGCGCCCCGCCGTCGACGCCGACGCCATCGACGTCGTCGCCGTCCTGGTGCCGCGGGCCCGAGCTGCACCCCGCCCGGTGCAGCAACCGGCCACCGGCGCGACGACCGGAGCGGGCCGGTGAGGCCGACGCTGCTC
>JAEXXY010000342.1 GCA_023451855.1 Actinomycetes bacterium | reverse complement strand
CACCTCGGGCGGCCCAAGGGCGCCCCGGAGGCGAAGTACTCGCTGGCCCCGGTCGCGAGGCGCCTCGGCGAGGTGCTCGGCCAGGACGTCGTGTTCGCCACCGACACGGTCGGCGAGGACGCCAAGGCCAAGGCCGCGGCGCTCGAGGACGGCCAGGTGCTGCTGCTCGAGAACCTCCGCTTCAACGCCGGCGAGACCGCGAAGGACGACGCCGAGCGTGGCGCCTTCGCCCGCGAGCTCGCCTCGCTCGCCGACGTGTTCGTCTCGGACGGTTTCGGCGTCGTGCACCGCAAGCAGGCGTCGGTCTACGACATCGCCCGGCTGCTGCCGCACGCCACCGGCAACCTCGTCGCCACCGAGGTCGACGTGCTGCGCCGACTCACCGCCGACCCCGAGCGTCCGTACGCGGTCGTCCTCGGCGGCGCGAAGGTCAGCGACAAGCTCGGCGTCATCGGCAACCTCCTCGGCAGCGCTGACCGCCTCCTCATCGGTGGCGGCATGGTGTTCACCTTCCTCGCGGCCCAGGGTCTCGAGGTCGGCAAGAGCCTGCTCGAGGCCGACCAGGTCGACACCGTCAAGGGCTACCTCGAGCGCGCCGAGAAGGAGGGCGTCGAGATCGTCCTGCCCGTCGACGTCGTCGCGGCCGACGCGTTCAGCGCCGACGCCGACCACGAGGTCGTCGCGGACGACGCGATCCCGGCCGACCGGATGGGTCTGGACATCGGTCCCGAGTCGAGCCGCCTCTTCGCCGAGAAGCTCAAGGACTGCCGCACCGTCTTCTGGAACGGCCCGATGGGCGCGTTCGAGATGGCCCCGTACGCGGCCGGCACCAAGGCCGTCGCCGAGGCCCTCGTCGAGGTGACCAAGGGCGGTGCCCTCACCGTCGTCGGCGGCGGCGACTCCGCAGCGGCCGTGCGCCAGCTCGGGTTCGCCGACGACGACTTCGGCCACATCTCGACCGGTGGCGGCGCGAGCCTCGAGTACCTCGAGGGCAAGCAGCTGCCGGGCCTGACCGTTCTCGAGGAGGACGACGCCTGATGGCGAAGGACACCAAGCCGGTTGGGCGCGTCCCGCTGATGGCCGGCAACTGGAAGATGAACCTCGACCACCTCCAGGCGACGCACCTCGTGCAGAAGCTGGACTGGACGCTGCGTGACGCCAAGCACGACTACGGCGCCGTCGAGGTGGCGGTGCTGCCGCCGTTCACCGCCCTGCGCTCCGTGCAGACGCTCATCGAGGGCGACAAGCTCGAGCTGCGCTACGGCGGCCAGGACCTCTCGCCCCACGCGTCCGGCGCCTACACCGGCGACATCTCGGGCGCGTTCCTGGCCAAGCTCGGCTGCACGTACGTCGTCGTCGGCCACAGCGAGCGTCGCGAGGGCCACGGCGAGACCGACGCCGTCGTGGGTGCCAAGGTCAGGGCGGCGTACGCCCACGGCCTGACGCCGATCCTGTGCTGCGGCGAGGCCCTCGACGTGCGCAAGGAGGGCCGTCAGGTCGAGCACGTCGTCGCGCAGCTGCGCGAGAACCTCGACGGGGTCACCAAGGAGCAGGCAGCGAGCATCGTCATCGCCTACGAGCCCATCTGGGCCATCGGCACCGGCGAGGTCGCGACGCCGGACGACGCGCAGGAGGTCTGCGCGGCGATCCGGACGCTGCTCGCAGATCTCTACGGCGGCGACGTCGCCGACGGCGTCCGCGTGCTCTACGGCGGCAGCGTCAAGGCCGCGAACGTGGCCGCGATCATGGCCCAGGAGGACGTCGACGGCGCCCTCGTCGGTGGCGCGTCCCTCGACCCCGCCGAGTTCGCGTCGATCTGTCGCTTCCGCGACCACGTGACGGCAGGCTGACGCCTCCGGCACGGCAGCCTCCCGCCTGCCACGGTCGTTCGGCCGTGGCAGGCGCGGGAGGTATCCTGTCCCGAGCGCCGGAGCCGACCGCGACCGCGGACGGAGCGACACCCGCGCGCCGACGACCCCGACAAGATGGAGTGACCCCCGTGGATGCGGTTCGCATCGTGCTCCAGGTCCTGCTGGTGCTGTCCAGCCTGGTCCTGACCCTGTTCATCCTGCTGCACAAGGGCAAGGGTGGCGGCCTGTCCGACATGTTCGGCGGGGGCATGTCCACGTCCCTCGGCGGTTCCTCGGTGGCCGAGCGCAACCTCGACCGCTTCACCGTGGCCGTCGCGGTGGTCTGGGCGACGGCGATCATCGGCCTGGGTCTGCTGACCCGCTTCGCGAGCTGAGAGGAGCACGACATGGCCAGTGGTAACGCCATTCGTGGAAGCCGGGTCGGCGCCGGCCCGATGGGTGAGGCCGAGCGCGGCGATGCCGCTCCTCGCGTCTTCATCTCGTACTGGTGCTCCAACGGGCACGAGACGCGCCCGAGCTTCGCCGAGGAGCCCGGCATGGTCCTGCCCGAGACGTGGGACTGCCCGCGCTGCGGTTTCCCGGCCGGCCAGGACAAGGAGAACCCGCCGGCTCCGCCGAAGGTCGAGCCCTACAAGACGCACCTCGCGTACGTGAAGGAGCGTCGCAGCGACGCCGACGGCGCCGCGATCCTCGACGAGGCCCTGAGCTCGCTGCGCGAGCGCGGCCTCATCCAGTGACCTGACGGGGCCCATCCGCCCCGGAACGAGAAAGTGCCCACTCGACCATCACGGTCGAGTGGGCACTTTCTCGTTCCCGCCTGGGACGTGGTTCAGTCCAGGGCCGACGCTGCGGCGGCGTCGAGGAGCCACAGGGTCGCGTCGGTGCCGCGTACGCCGGCGGCGGGGACGTCCCACCGGTCGGTCCCCGGCGTCAGGGCGGCCGCCACGGCGTTGGCCTTGTCGGGCCCGGCGACGAGGAACCACACCTCGCGGCTGCGCTCGAAGCACTCGAAGGTCAGGCTGACGCGGTCCGGCGGCGGCTTGGGGGAGTCGTGGACCGCCACGGCGATGGCGTCCTCGATCCGCTGCGCCGGGTGGTGCGGGAAGAGCGAGGCGATGTGGCCGTCCGGGCCGACGCCGAACAGCACGACGTCCCAGGACTTCTGGCCGAACTCACGGATCGACGCAGCGTACGCCTCAGCGCTGGCCTCGGCGCTCTCGGACGCGTCGGGCCCGGCCACCCGGTGCACCTTCGCCGGGTCGAGCCCGAGCTCGGTGAGCCCGGCGGCGTCGTTCTGGGTGTCGTTGCGGTCGGGGTCGCCGGCAGGCAGGTAACGCTCGTCGCCCCACCAGACCCGGACGCGCGTCCAGTCGACCGCCGATCGCCCCGGCACCTGGGCGACCGATGCGATGATCGCCGACCCCATCGACCCGCCGGTCAGCGCCACCTGGGCCTCCGGCGAGCGGGTCTGGGCATCGACGAGCGCCGTGACGAGACGGGCCGCCGCAGCGTCGGCGAGCGACTGCTTGTCCGGGTGGACGAGGACCCGTGGGTCGGCCGTCACGACGACGCCTTGCGCGTCGCCGCACGCTTGGCGGTCGTCCGCGATCCGGCCGTCTTCGACGCCGTCCTCTTCGTCGCAGCAGCCTTGGTCGTGGCAGCCTTGGCCGGGGTCTTCGCCGCAGGCGTGGTCGTGGCCCTCGCAGCGGTCTTCGCAGCGGTCTTCTTCGCTGCGGCCTTGCGCGCCCGCGCCGTCTCCTTCTCGCGCGGCGTGCGCTTGCCGGCGAGCTTGCGCACCGTGGCCGCCCGGACGTCCGCGGTCTCGGCGTGCGCCGGCGCCGGGGGAGCGGTGATCATGGCGCTGGCGTCCTGGGCCGAGTCGTCCCGGCCGAGACGCGCGGCCAGACGCCGTGCCTCGGCGATGTCGGGCGCCTTGCCCGCCTTGGCCGCCGCGGCCGCACTCTGGCGCACCGGCTGCAGGTCCTTGAGGCCGTGGCAGAGCGCCTCGGCGTAGACCTCGTCGGGGTCGAGGCGACGCAGCTCGTCGGCGAGGCACTCGGGCAGCTCACGGCGGGGCAGGCTGATGCGCCGGTCGGGCTGGCCCGGCTGCGAGAGCGTCGCGAGGACGTCGCCCGGCCGGACGAGGTCGATCGGACCGCTGGGCCGCTGGAGGCGGACCGAGGCGATTCCCGAGCCCCGCGGCGTCGAGACGCGACGGACCGGCACCTTGAGGCGCCGGCTCAGCCACCCGGCGAGCAGGTCGGAGGACGGCGACTCGGGTGCCCCGCTGACGACCGCCTCGGTGA
>JAEXXY010000330.1 GCA_023451855.1 Actinomycetes bacterium | reverse complement strand
GAACGCGTCCGGGCCCATCGCGCCGAGCTGCGTGAGTCGGTGTGGGCCGTGGGTTCGGCCCTCGACTCGCCCCTCGCGCGGGGCGGGATGTGGCGCGAACGCGTCCGCGCCGCCCTCGCCGAGCTGTCGCACGACTTCGAGGACCACGTGAGCCTCACCGAGAGCAGCGGCGGCGTCTACGAGCGCGCGGCCCACGCGGCGCCGCGCCTGTCCGGCACGGCGGGCCGGCTGCGGGCCGAGCACGTCGACCTGCGCGACTCGATCCGCGGCTACCTCGCCGTCCTCGAGCACGGCGGCACCATGGCCGACCTGCCGGTCTTCCGCGAGGAGGTCGCGCGGCTCGTCACCCGGCTCGTCCGGCACCGGAGCAAGGGCGACGACATGCTCCACGAGGCCTACGACGTCGACCTCGGCGGCTCCGACTGAACCGGCTCCCGAATACGCCGCGGGGTATCATCGGGGGGTCCCGACCAGACGAGGAGGCCCGTCGATGGAGCTCGACCCCGACGAGATGAAGGCCGTCGTCAAACGACTCAACCGCGCGCAGGGCCAGATCGGCGGCATCGTCCGCATGATCGAGGACGGCCGCGACTGCCAGGACATCGTCACCCAGCTCGCCGCCGTCTCCAAGGCCCTCGACCGGGCCGGCTTCGCCGTCATCGCCCTCGGGCTGCGCCAGTGCCTCGCCGACCCCGACAACAACGACATGGACGTCGAGACGATGCAGCGGCTGTTCCTCTCGCTCGCCTGAGGTCCCGGGGCCCGCGCGACCTCTGAGGCGTCCTGCCGCGTCGGGCTCGCGTCAGCCCACCGGCCGCTCGAGGTCGCTGGGCTCGTACCGCGGCCGGAGCGTGAACCCCGACGCGCCGTCGCTGCTCGTGCGTGACGCGAGCACCTGGTGCAGCTGGATGTCACCCTGCTCGAACGACAGCCGTGACCCGGCGAGGTAGAGCCCCCAGACGCGTGCGGTGCCGAGCCCGGCGAGCTCGACGCACCGCTCCCAGTTCTTGGAGAGGTTGGCGTTCCAGGCCCCGCACGTGCGGGCGTAGTGCTCGCGGAGGTTCTCGTGGTGGCGGACCTCGAAGCCCTCGTCCTCCATGACGCGCACGATGTCGCCGGAGCCGGTCAGCTCACCGTCGGGGAACACGTACTTGTTGATGAAGCCGCGGACCGGCAGGCCCGCGTGGCGGTTGTCCGACCGGGTGATGCAGTGGTTGAGCAACCTGCCCTCGTCGCGCAGCCGCTCGCGCAGGAAGCGGAAGTAGGCCGGATAGTTGCGCACCCCGATGTGCTCGGTCAGGCCGATGGAGCTGATGGCGTCGAAACCGCGCTCGGTGACGTCGCGGTAGTCGCCGTGGCGCACCTCGGCCCGCCCGTCGAGGCCCTCGGCCGTGATCGCGCGCTGGGCCCACGCCGCCTGCTCCCGCGACAGGGTGACCCCGAGGGCCGTGACGCCGTAGTGCTTGACCGCGTGGCGCACCATCCCGCCCCAGCCGCAGCCGACGTCGAGCAGCCGCATGCCGGGGCGCAGTCCGAGCTTCTGCGCCACGAGGTCGTACTTGTAGGCCTGCGCCTCCTCGAGCGAGGCGGTCTCGGTCGGGTAGCAGGCGCAGGTGTAGGTCATCGACGGCCCGAGGACGAGCTCGTAGAAGTCGTTGGACACGTCGTAGTGGTGGCTGATCGCCTCGGCGTCGCGGGCCCGGCCGTGGCGCAGGCCGTGGGCGAGCCGGCGCAGCTGCCCCGGCGTCTCCTCGGGCGGGATCGGCGGTACGTGCAGGGCGTGCGCGCCGACGAGGCGCGCCACCTCGAGCAGGTCGCGCGTGCCCGGACGCCGTGGGTGCAGACCGTCGCCGAGCAGCCGCAGCACGGTGTACGGGTCGCCCGGGTCGATGTCGTCGATGACGAGCTCGCCGAGCAGGTAGGCCCGCGCCAGGCCGAGGTCGCCGGGGGCCGTCACGAGGTGGTTCAGGGCCTCTGGGCCGGTGAGGCGCACGACGAGACCGTCCGGGCTGCCCCCGGTCGACCCGTCCCACGCGACCAGCCGCACCGGAGCGTCCGGCCCGTAGACCCGGTCGAACGCCTCGCCCACCGTCAGCGTCGTCGTCATCCTGCTCGCACCGCCTTCTCGTAGAGGGTCGGGAGCCGACCCCTCGGGTCGTACCTGTGCTTGGCGGCGGTGTACGCCGCGCCGCCGTAGAGACGCGCGAAAGTCGCCTCGTCGTAGTACGCGTCGGAGTAGAGCGACTTGTGGCCGCCGAGGCGGCTCACCTCGTCCTCGATGCTGCGGTTGACGTCGCCGTCGGTGGCCCCGGGCTCGATCGGGACGCTTGACCAGAACCCGATGTTGACGTACGTCTCGCCCCGGTGCATCGGGTAGAGCGGCCACGGCGTGCCCTCGTCGGCCGACCCGTACCGAGCCTCCGTGCCGGTGTCGCGCAGCCGGATCGGACAGAGCCAGACCGGCTCGATCGGCACCTCCCGCAGGAACCACTCGACGAACTCTGCCGTGCGGTCCAGGGGGATCTCGACGTCCTGCACGACGCGCTCGCGGGCCGGCAGGCCGCGGAGCCGGTCGAGCCGGGCCATCGGGTGGTACCGGTTCTCGACGGCGACGATCTTCCAGTACACGTCGCTGCGCAGCAGGTGCTTCGGCCAGAGCCGCCGCACGGCCGGGGACTGGGCCCCGAAGGCGCGGCTGCACCAGAACCAGTCGGTGTCCCAGCGCCAGAGGTAGTCGTGGGCCGAGAGCGCGTCGGTGCGCCGGTGCTGGATCGAGCGGTAGAAGACGTGCTCGCCGGTGTAGTCGCTCGGACGCGTCCCGTAGGGCAGGTCGTCGGACCACCGACCGAGCGTCAGGTACGCCTCGCGCGGGCCGAAGACGACGCCGTCGACGAAGTCGACCCGCTCGCCCGACCACGCGCCGTCGGCCATGACGGCGCGGACCGCCTCGACGAGGGCTGCGACCCCGTCGAACCGGACGTGCCGCAGCAGCACCCACGGGTGCGCGGGCTCGAGCTCGATGACGAGGTCGAGCACGTACCCGAGCGACCCGTAGGAGTTGGGGAAGGCGCGGAAGAGCTCGGCGTGCTCGCCGTCGGGGGTGGTGGTGACGACCTCGCCGGCTCCGGTGAGCACCCGCATCTCGACGACGGACTCGTGCGGCAGGCCGTTGCGGAACGAGGCCGCCTCGATGCCGAGACCGGTGACGGCGCCACCGATGGTGATGGTCCGCAGCTGCGGCACGACGAGCGGCACGAAGCCGTGCGGCAGCAGCTCGTCGACGAGCTGCTCGTAGGTCGTCAGGCCACCGACGCGTGCCGTGCGGGCCTTCGGGTCGACCTCGACGACACCGGTGAGGCCCGACAGGTCGAGTCCGGGGGCGTCGGTCGGCGTGCGGGACCGGAAGAGGTTCGAGGTGCGCTTGGCCAGGCGCACGCGCGCCCCGGGCGGGATGGCCGCGAAGGACCGGCGAGCGGCCTCGACGGCACGCTCGTGGTCGCGCAGCCGCTCGCTCGTGCCGGGCGGACGCGTCAGGGCCGTGACCTGACCGGTTGCCACGCTCCTACTCAAGCACGGCAGGGGGCCGCTCGGCGGCCAGTCGGGCGGCTCCCAGCGAAATCACATGTTCGGTAGCGACGGCCGCGAACACGACGATCACTCGCGTGCCAGGAGCGTGACGCCGAGCCCGACCATCATCGTGCCGCCGGCCGCGCCGAGGCGGTCGAGCCGGGCCGGCTTGCGGGCGAACCAGTCACGGGCCTTTGACGCGGCGAGCGCCCAGGCGCTGTCCGAGCACACGGCCATCGCCCCGAAGACGACGCCGAGCACCGCCATCTGCAGGCCGACGTGCCCGGCCGCGGTGTTCGTGAACTGGGGCAGGAAGGCGAGGAAGAACAGGATCGTCTTGGGGTTGGTGACCCCGACGACGAAGCCGATGCGCAGCGCGTGGCCTCGCCTGGCCGCCACCTGGGCCTCGAGCGCCTCGCGGGCCTCCGCGCGGTGGCGGATGGCCTGGAGACCGAGCCAGATGACGTAGCCGGCACCGGCCACCTTGACGACCGTGTAGGCCGTGGTGCTCGCCGCGACGACGGCGCCGAGGCCGACCGACACGAGCAGCACCTGCGTCGTGACGCCGAGGGCGTTGCCGACGACCGAGAGCAGCGCCTCGCGCCGGCCGACGGTCAGGGCGCGGCCGATCGTGAACAGCAGGCTCGGGCCCGGCACCTGGATGAACAGGAGCGAGGCGACGAGGAAGGCGATCCACTGGCTCGAGCTGGGCACCGATCCAGTGTGCTCCCGGGTCCCCGATAACGACATGCGTTTTCCGCGGGCCGGACACTAGCGTCGGGCGCCATGACCGATGCGACCGATCCCACCCGCACCGACCCGCCGCTCGCGGCCGACGAGGCCACGACGCTCGTCGCCTTCCTCGACTACCACCGCGACACGCTGCGCTGGAAGACCGCCGGCCTGACCGCCGCGCAGCTCGCGACGCCGCACCCGCCGTCGACGCTGACCCTCGGCGGCCTGCTCAAGCACGTCGCGCTCAACGAGGCCAGCTGGTTCGGCCGGGTGCTGCACGGGCGGCCGATGGGTGAGCCGTGGGACTCCGCCGACTGGGACGCCGACCCCGACTGGGAGCTGACCTCGGCGAAGGACGACAGCCCGGAAGAGCTGCACCGGCTCATGGACGAAGCCGTCGCGACCGCTCGGCGAAACATCGACGAGGCGCTCGCTGCCGGCGGCCTGGACCAGCTGTCGGTCGTGTCCTCACGCAAGGAGGGCCGCCAGTTCAGCCTCCGCTGGATCCTGCTGCACATGATCGAGGAGTACGCGCGGCACAACGGTCACGCCGACCTCATCCGCGAGTCGATCGACGGCGTCACGGGGGAGTGAGCGGAGGGGAGTGAGGACTCAGGCCGACGCTGCCCGCCGCAGGCAGAACCGCCGAAGCGGCTCCGCGGGCAGCACCTCGGCGAGCTCGCGGTAGCGGGCCGCGGCGGACGCCTGCCGCGCGG
>JAEXXY010000312.1 GCA_023451855.1 Actinomycetes bacterium | reverse complement strand
GCCCGGGTCCGCTCGATCGCGGCCGAGGACACCTGGTCGGGCGAGAGCACGACGAGGACGGGCCGCTCCCCCGGCTCGGCCCACTCGCGGCCGAGCACCTGCACCGGGAGGTGGTGCCCGTTCTTCTCGCCCTGCGGTCCGAGCAGCGGGGCCAGGGACCGCGCCCAGGCCTCCTCGCGCGCGTCGACGAGGACGAGGAGCAGCTGCGTCGCGTCGTACCGGCGCGCGAGCAGGGCCAGCCGGTCGGCGATCGGACCGGCGGCTCCGAGCGTGCTCGGGGCCAGGTCGCGGTGCGGCAGGTAGCCGACGTGCGGCACCCCCAACGTGCGGGCGACGACCCGCGGGGAGGGCAGCTTGGGCCGGAACGCCTCGAGGACGGCCGCGAGACCGACGCCGAAGAGGGCGCCGAGGAGGGCGACGAGCACGGCGCGCTGGTAGACGGCCGCCGGCAGCGGGATCGTCGGTTCGCGCACTGGGTCGAGCAGCACGGCGCGCGAGGTGGTCGCCGTCGACAGCTCGAGGTCGGACAGCTGACGCTCGAGCTCGCCCTGGGTCGTGGTCAGTGACGTCAGCTGGGCCTGGAGCGCGAGGACGCCGTTCGGCGATGCGCCCGGCATCTTCTTGACGAGCTGCGCGCGCTGCTTGGCGAGTGCGTCGAGCTGGCGCTGCACCTGGGTGCGCCGCTGCGCGACTTCCGGCTGGTCGCCGACGTTGGAGAACTCGATGACGTCCCGGGTGAGCGAGTTCGCGATGATCGCGGCGCGCTTGGGCGAGGTGTCGGTGACCGCGATCTCCATGACGGGCGAGACGCCGACGCGCCGCACGTCGATGTTGTTGGCGGCGAAGGTCGCCACGTCGGTCTGCAGGCCGCCCTTGTCGAGGGCCTGGCGCACGACACCCGGGCTCGTCGCGATCCCGAGCACGCGCTGGCTCGTGGCGTCGGCCTGCACGTTGGAGTTGGCCAGCTCGCTGCCCATCTGGACGCGGGCCACGGCCTCGTAGCTGCTGGGCAGGTTGCGGCCGATGTACCACGCGGCCCCGAAGGGCACGAGCACGCAGAGCAGGATGACCAGCCAGTGGCCGCGGATGACCCGGCCGAATGCCTCGTCGATCGTCATGATCCCCCCAGGACCGTGGGTACGCGCCGGGGCATGCGGCCCCGCCGACTCCCTTACGACGCTAGGTGTGCCCGTGCGCTGCCACATCGCTCCCGCAACGGACGAGCGCCTACGTCAAACGCATGACTCCCCGCATGACTCCCCGCACGACTCCCAGGGTCAGGCGCCGGACGCTGGCGCCGGACGCCGGCACCGGACGCCGGCACCGGACGCCGGCACCGGACCGGGCACCGGACCGGGCGCCGGACCGGGCACCAGACGCGGCCCGAGCGGGGGGAATGCTCGGGCCGCGCCTTGGGCGGCCGGGACACCGTTCCCCGGGGGGAGTCGGGGGTGGCGGCGTCCCGGTCGCGCTCGTGGGCCGGGAGCGCTCGCACGCTCCCGGCAACCGGGCTAGACCTTGATCCTCACGGTGACCGAGGACCGCTGGCCGACGTCGTCGGTGACGGTGAGCCTGATGTAGTACGTACCACTCTTCCGGTACGAGCACGTCGCGGTCGATACCGTCGTCGGTCCGATGACCCGGCCGTTGCCGCAGGCGTAGGTGTAGGTCAGCCGGCGCCGCTCCGGGTCGGTCGACCGGTAGGCGCGGAGGGTGGCGACCGTCGGTGCGTGCAGCCTCGACAGGGTCACGACGAGACGGGCGGTCGGCGGGCGGTTGATCCCGACGCGGACGCCCACGGGGGCGCTGGTCGCCCGGTGGCCGACGTCGTCGGTGACCGTGACGGTGGCCTTGAACAGCCCGCCGGTGCGGTACCGGCACGTCGCCCGGGGCGAGAGCTGCGGGCCGACCCGTGTGCCGTTGCCGCAGATGAAGGTGTACTTCAGGGGCCGTCGCTCGGGATCACGCGAACCCGAGGCGTCGAACGTGGCGGTCGCCGGCGCGATGGTCGTCGGCCCCTTGAGCAGCCGCAGCGACGCGGTCGGCGGCTGGTTGGCCAGCGACGTGATGGTCGTCGTGGCCTTCCCCGACAGGCCGCTGACGCTGCTGCGCACCGTCACCTGGACCGTGAACGTCCCGGTCCGCGAGTAGGTGCACGTCGCGGTCGCCGTTGCCTGCGGGCCGAGGGTCGTGCCGTTGCCGCACGCGAAGGTGTAGGTCAGCCTGCCCTTCTCGGGATCCGAGGACCCGGTCGCGTCGAGCGCCACCCGGAAGGGCACGACGCCGGAGCGCGGGGTCGCGGTGAACGCCGACTTCGGCGCCACGTAGGGGGCCAGCACCGCGACGCTCGTCGTGGCGGTCGAGGCCAGGCCGGCCTGGTCGACCACACGGACCGAGGCCGTGAACGTCCCCCCGGCCGCATAGCTGCACGAGGCCGTCGCACCGGCCTGCGGGCCGACCGTCGTGCCGTCGCCGCACGTGAAGGTGTACGACGTGATCGGCTGGTCACCCGCGGTCGAGGCCGCCGCCGACAGCTGGACGGTCGCCGGAGCCCGGGCACCCGACGCCGGGTCGGCAGTGAGCGCCGCGGTGGGGCCCACCGGCTTGGGCAGGTCGTGGAACTCGAGCGCCCCGCGGTCACCGTAGGCCGGCGTGCCGGCGCCGGTGTCGGCGACGCTCGGCACGTCGACGGGGGCGATGCCGTCGTGGTCGGTCACCGAGGCACCGACGACCCCGAGGTCGGCACTGTCGACGGCGGGCGAGGTGATGGTCAGCGCGAGGTTGCGCCCGGCCAGGTCGACGAACCGGGGGGCTCCTTCGAGGTCCCGTCCGCCCTGGCCGCTCGCGGCCCGGAAGGCCGCCACGGTGGTGTAGCGCAACGAGTTCCACTCGTACAGTGGCCCGCCCGCGCTCATGAACACCAGGTTGCGGTCCACCGTCGAGCCGGGAGACGACTTGGCGTCGAGCCGGATGTCGCCGGTCGTGCGGGTGCTGCCGACCGCGTTGTCGACGCTGACGTTGTTCGCGACGATCGCGCTCGCGCAGCCGCCCTCGAGGTTGACACCGGCGGTCGCGTTCCCAACGACGGTGTTGCCGACGACGTGGTCGCGCAGCGAGCCGAGGCAGTCGACGCCGTGGTCACCGTTGTCGTAGGCGATGTTGCGGCGCACCGTCGCGTCGTCGGACCCGGTGTAGACCTGGATGCCGGAGTCCTGGTTCGCGTAGGAGGTGTTGCGCTCGATGACCGCGCCGGTGGAGCCGAGGCTCACGTCGATGCCGGTGGCGAGGCGCTGCGCCGGCTGGGCGTTGTCGTGGGCGACGTTGTCGGCGACGGTCGCCCCGGCGCTGCCCTGGATGCTGATGCCGTGGTAGCCGTTCGAGGCGCTCGTGTTGCCCGACACGACGGCGTCGGGGCTCGTCGCGATGCGGATGCCGATCGAGCCGTTCGTCGCCGTCGTCGAGCCCGACACCCGGGTGCGGCTCGACCGGTCGGAGGAGATGCCGTAGCTCGAGGCGAACGTCGCCGTGGCGGAGGACACCACGACGTCGGCGGAGTCCTGGATACTGACGCCGACGCCGTTCTGGGCCTCGGTGGTGAACCCGTCGACGACGACCGACCGGGCGTTCCACAGCTTGAAGCCGTACGAGCGCGTCGAGGCCTCGAGGGTCGTACCGGAGGCCGGGTTCGCGCCGCCGGCGTCGACGTAGAGGGTGCTCGTCGGGGCGTCGTAGAAGAACGTGCCGGGCGTCGTCGTCGTGGCGCTGGAGGCGGCCGTGAGGCGCGCCCCGCCGCGCAGCACCTGGGTCACCGGGGCGGCCGCGGTGACGGTGGCCTTCCACGCCGTGGTGTCGGTCGCGGTCCACCGCGCGGTCGAGCCGAGGTCGGTCGAGCCGAGGACGCGCACGGCGCCGTCGGCCCGGAACGTGAGGGGCGCCGTCGGCAGGCCGGTGGCGGTCGGGGTCACCTGCTCGCGGTAGTCGCCGGCCTCGACGAGGACGGTGTCGCCGGCCACCGCGACCGCGGCCCCGCGGCTGATCGAGCAGAACGGCGTCGTCGTGCCGTCGGCGGCGTCGGAGCACGACGCGTTGCGGCCGTCGACGCGGTAGGTCACCGTGGCCCGGTCCGTCAGCGTCACGGGCACCTCGCTGCGGCCCGTGAGCCCACCGGTGTCGGACACCGTGACGCTGACGAGGTGGGTACCCGTCGTGGTGAACGAGTGGGTGGCCACCGGCGAGGTCTGCGGACCGACGACCGTGCCGTCACCGAAGTCGAACGTGTAGCCGGCGATGCCCTGGCCGTCGACGTCGCTCGAGCCTCGGGCGTCGGCCGTGACGGTGACCGTCGGCGGCACCTGCCCGGTCGTCGTCGAGAGCACGAGGGCTGCGTGGGGCGCGTTCGTCGTCGCGTCTCCGGAGCGCGGCAGCCGCTCGAGGGCGCCTCGGTCGGCGAAGGTCGGCGAGCCGGCACCCCGGTCGGGGACCGTCGGGTCGTCGGCCGGCGCGTGGCCCGCGGCATCGGTCGGGTCGAAGCCGGGAGCCCCGGCGTCGGCGGAGTCGATCGCGGCGGACTGCGCCGCGAGCCTGAAGTCGTGGGCGGCCGCGTCGACGAACCGGGGGTCGGCGCCCAGGCCAGCCGGCTCGAGACCCGTGCCGGACGCGAAGTCCGACATCGTCTGGTAGCGGGTCAGGCCGATCCGCACCGCCGGCACCCACCGGCTGTTCCAGAACACGTCGCTGTCGGCGGTGAAGCCGGTCATCGAGCTCTGCTCGACGTAGAGGTCGTACCGGCCCGTGGCCAGGCCGTTGTCGACCGAGATGTTGTTGCGCAGGGTGGCACCGGTGCTGTTGCCCTCGACGGAGATCCCGTCGTCGCGGTTTCCGTAGGAGGTGTTCGACACGTACGTGACCCCGGTGGAGGCGAGGGTGTCGAGCCCGTGGTTGCCGTTGCCCCAGCTGGTGTTGCGCACCACGAGGGCTCGCGCGGAGCCGCTGTACACCTGGATGCCGGTGTCCTGGTTGCCGTGCACGACGTTGCCGCGCAGCACCGTGTCGGTCGAGGCCGAGCTGACGTCGATGCCGGCCGCGGTGGCCGTGCCGGCGGTCACGACGTTGTCGGCCGACTCGGATCCCTGCACGACGTTGCCCACCGAGCCCTGCAGCGAGATGCCGTGGTTGCCCGAGCCGGAGACGTTCGCGCCCGTGACCGTCGAGGCGGTCGTCGCGGCCAGCTTGATCCCGATCGAGGCGGCCGAACGGACCGTCGCGTTCGCCACGGTGACGTTCGTGCTCGCGGCCTCGACCAAGATGCCGAAGCCTGCGCTGAAGGTGCTGGTCACGTCGCGCAGCGTCACGGCGCTGGCGCCGTTGACCCGCAACCCGACGCCGTTCTGCCCGGTCGTCGTGAAGCCGTCGACGACGACGTCGCTTCGCCCCACCAGGTTGAACCCGTACGTCTGGGCGCCGGCCTCGAGCGCACGGCCGGTGGGCGACGGGCCCCCGAGGTTCACGTGGAGCACCTTGGCGGTCGAGTCGTAGAAGAACGACCGGGCCGTCAGCGTCGTCGCGCTCGAGCCCGCGGCGAGGCGAGCGCCGTCGAGGAGCACCTGCCTGGGGGCGCTCGGGGGCGCGTACGGCGTGCTGAAAGTCCCGCCTGACACACTGGTCCACGTAGCGGCCGAGAGGTCTCGCGTGCCCGAGACGACGACACCCGGCCCCGAGGTGGTGAACGTGATCGGCACGCCGGCCGCGCCGGAGCCCCCGACCGTGACCTGCTCGCGGTAGGTGCCCGGCGCGACCGTCACCGTGTCGCCGGCCGTGACCGCACTGGCCGCCGCCCGGCTGATGGTGCAGAACGGCACCGCCGACGTGCCCGGCCCGGTGTCGGTGCACGTCGGCGACGAGCCGTCGACGAACCACGACGTCGCGGCGGTCGCCGCGGGTGCGGCGATGAGCTGCCAGCCGAGGGCGAGGGCACTCACGGACACGGCGGAGATGACGGCTCGAGGCTTCATGGTCGGCTCCTGGAAGGGTCGGGCGCGGAGACGTGGAGGAGTGACCCGGCGCGATCCGGGCGATGACGTCAGTGCAGGACGGCGAACGGCCTCATCCGCGCCACCGGGCGCACGATCCCGTGCCGGGTCAGCACGGACATGGCGGCGTTGACGCCGTGGTCGTCGAGGTGCGGCGCGGACGACGGGGCCTCGTCGGTGTAGCGGTAGCGACGCGTCGAGCGGCCCCCCGGGTCGAGCGTCGAGCGCCCGTCCTTCTCGAACTGCTCGATGACGGTGCCGGCGCCGTGGCAGGCCGAGTGGAGGCTGTCGATGCTGCGCGCGCCGGCGACGGCGAGGTAGGAGGAGGTGCGGTGCGTGCCGGGCAGGAGGACCGCCTGGCCCGTCGTGGCGAAGACCGACCCCTCGGGCATCCGGTCGGCCGGGAACGCACGGCACGAGTTGTGCCGGTGCACGACGGCCCGCTGACCGCCGACGTTCTCCTCGTAGATCGAGTTGTGCGGCGAGTCGACGACGAGCCGGCCCGGCTCCCCGCCGAAGGCGTCGAGGGCCAGGCGTCGCAGCGCGGCGTAGGTCGCGACGCGGAAGGCGTAGCCGTAGTTCATCGCCGACGCGTTGGCGAGCATGAGCCGCTGGCCCTCGTCGCTGTCGAGGTCGACCGGCGCGCAGCCCTTGGCGAAGTAGAGGCGCATCCGCTCGCGCAGCTGGGCCGCCGACCGCGCCGTGGCCAGGTGGTAGAGCGGCTTCTGCACCGCCATGACCGCCTTCATCGCGCGTGCGGTGTCCTTGCGCCGCTGGAACAGGTGGCCGATCTCGCCGGTGAGCACGCCACCGCCCGCGTGGTACTGGAGCGTCACCTGCCCCTGCCGGATGCCGAGCAGCTCGGCCGCCTCCGGGTCGAGGATCTCCTCGACCTGCTGCAGCTCGACGAAGTGGTTCGTCGGGCCGACGGTGCCGAAGCGCAGCCGGGCCAGCTGCCAGGTCAGGGCCGGGATCTCCTTGCGCAGCCGGGCCCCACCGCCCCACGGCTCGAGGTCGACGCGTCCGGACTCCTCGATGCGCTCGAGCTCCTCGGCGTCGACGCCCCACCGCTCGGCCGCGAACTGGGCGCCCTCGGTGGCGGCCGCGACGACCTCGGAGGCCGTCAGCTCACGCGCCCCGCGCGTCGGATAGGGGTACTTCTCCTTGACGGCCCGGTAGAACGCGTCGACCGCGTGGTCTGCGGGCTTGTCGGTGCCGAGCGCGATGAGGGCCATGCCGCAGTTGACCGACGAGCTGGTGAACGTCGGGCGGATCGTGCCGCGCGTGGCCACCGCGATGCTCGAGGGCATCTCCATCTTGCGCTTGTGGTGGAAGTCCGGCAGCACGACCGGTGGTGCCGCGAGGTCGAGGCCGGCCGCCCCCATCTCGAAGGACTGCAGCACCGCCTCGT
>JAEXXY010000294.1 GCA_023451855.1 Actinomycetes bacterium | reverse complement strand
GCCCGGGTCGTCGCGACCGACCTGTCGGCCGGCATGGTCGCCACGGGCCTGCGCGTCAACGCCGAGCTCCCGGCCGACGCCGCGACCCGCGTCCCGTTCGTCCAGTGCGACGGTCGCTCGCTGCCCTTCGCGGACGCCTCGTTCGACGTGGTCTTCACCGCCTACGGGGTCATCCCGTTCGTCGCCGACTCCGACGTCGTCATGACCGAGGCCGCGCGCGTGCTGCGCCCCGGCGGACGGTTCGTCTTCTCCACGACCCACCCGGTGCGCTGGGCCTTCCCCGACGACCCGGGCGCGCGCGGCCTGACGGTCATGCAGTCCTACTTCGACCGGACGCCCTACGTCGAGCAGGACGCCTCCGGCCGCGCCACCTACGTGGAGCACCACCGGACCCTCGGCGACCGGGTCCGCGAGATCGCCGCTGCAGGGCTGCGGCTCATCGACGTCGTCGAGCCGGAGTGGCCCGAGGGCCACGACGAGCCGTGGGGCGGCTGGTCGCCGCTACGGGGCCGGGTTCTGCCCGGCACCGCCGTCTTCGTGTGCGAACGCTCCTGACGCACGCTCCGGACGTGCCGGTGGCGGCGGACCCGTGACCCGTCCGCCCCCACGGCGTGCTGGGACGAGACGGCTGCGCCGCTGACCTCAGAGGAAGCGACGTCGCAGGAACACCGCTCCCCCGGCGAGCCCGAACGCGGCCGCGGCACCGGCGGCCCGCCCGGCGTTCGCGCCGCCCTGGCCGTCGACGCCGGCGATCTCGAACGAGTACGCCGTCGCACCCTCGGCGCCCGTGGGGGCGCCGTAGGCCATGCTCTCGGCCTTGGCCCGGTGCGCCCCGACCTCGATGAGCGCGTACTTCTCGCCGAAGTCGGACGCCGTCTCCTTGCCCTTGCCGAGGATGACCTTGGCACCCTCGTCGCTGAGCCGCTGTGCGCCGTCCTTGAGCTGGGGTGCCTTGGCCGCGGCCTCGGTGAGCCCGTCGGCGATCTGCGAGGCCCCGGACGCGGCGTCGCCGAGCCCGTCGGCGAGCTGGCCCGCGCCGGTGCTCAGCTTGCCGGCACCGTCGTCGAGCTGCCCCGCGCCGGCGCGGACCTTCGCCGTGCCCGTCGCCTGCAGCTCCTTGGCCCCGTCCGCAACCTGGGTCGTGCCGCCGTGGACGGCGTCCGCACCGGCAGTGAGGGCGTCGACGCCGTCGAGCAGGTCGAGACCACCGAGGCCGATGAGGTCGACGCCGGCCTGCAGGTCGTTGATGCCACCGCGGAGGGTCTTGTCCTTGGCGTGGTCGGTCGGCGTGCCGATGCCGCCCTGGACCTTGGCGACGACCCCGTCGACGAGCTGGCTGACGCCGCCGTCGACGAGCTGCACGCCCTCGAGGAGCCCCGGCACCTTCGGGTCGCAGATGCCCGAGAGGGTGGTGTTGCTCAGACCGCACTCGACCTTGGCCAGGCCGACGGCCGCGGCCGACAGCTTGCCCTTGAGTGTCGCGAGTCCGCCCGAGACCTGGCCGAGGCCGCCTGACACCTGGCCGAGGCCGCCGGACACCTGACCGAGGCCCGTCGAGACCTGCGCCAGCCCACCGGACACCTGGCCGAGGCCGCCCGAGGCCGTCGTCGTCTTGCTCCGCAGGTCGGTGAGCCCAGCCTGCACCTGCCCGAGGATCCCCTGGCAGACGACGCCGCAGTCGGTGCCCTTGGCCAGGGCCACGCCGCCGCTCAGCTGGTCGATGCCGCCGCCGGCCTTGAGGGCGTCGTCGAGGCCCGCCTTCACCTGGTCGACCCCGCCCTTGGACTGGTCGACCCCACCCTTGGACTGGTCGACCCCACCCTTGAGCTGGTCGAGGCTGTGGCCCGCCGCGGTCGCGTCGGCGAGACCGGCGCGCACCTGGTCGACACCGTCGATGAGGGTGCCGGCCTGGCCCTTGCCGCCGACTCCGGCGCGGAGCTTGGCGATGCCGTCGTGCAGCGGCTTCGCCTGCTCGGGCAGGCCGCCGACGCCGTCGTAGAGCAGGGTGAGCCCACCGTCGACCTGGTCGAGGCCGTCGGCCACCTGGGCGAGCCCGTCGAGGAGGTCGGGAGCCTTCGAGCCGAGCAGGTGCAGGCCCGCCGCCACCTGACCCGCGCCGTCGTCCACCTGGGCTGCGCCGCCGGACAGCTTCTTCGCGCCGTCGTCGAGCTTCTTGGCGCCGTCGTTCAGCGTGGCCGTGCCGTCCTTGAGCTGCCCTGCGCCGGAGGCGAGCTCGCGCGAGCCCGGGAGCGCCTGGGCGCCGAGGCCGGCGTCGAGCTTCTTGGCGCCGTCGCGCAGCTGGACGAGGCCGCCGAGCAGCGTCGCGGCACCGTCGCGCAGCTTGAGGAGGTTGTCATCGATCTGCGTCGCGCCGGCCGTGAGCTCGACGCCCTTCTGGGCGCCGCCCTTGTAGCTGTCGGCGCCGCCCCTGAACGACGGGCTGTCGAGCGGGCTCACCGGGAGCGCCTGGACGGTGGCCGCCGGGACGAGGCCGCTCGTGACGTCCGCGGCGTAGCCGAAGGTCGCCTCGGGCTTTCCGATCGGGCCGAAGAGCGTCATCGTGTAGCTCAGCTTCGTGCCACCGTGGCCGTCACCGGCGACGGACGCGCCCGGGGAGGACACGTTGGTGAAGCCTTCGGGCAGCACGGTGCTCAGCTGGCCGACCATGGGGATGACGACGTCGACGGTCTTCGTCACCCGGGTGCCGGTGCCGTCGTCGAAGGAGACCTCCTGCTGGGTCCCGGTGACGTTGCGCACCGTGTAGGTCACCTGCAGGCGCCCGCTGCGCCCGGCGACGTCGCCGGGCTCGATCGGCTTGCCGTCGAGGGTGTAGGCGGCGTGCACCTCGAGCGGCAGCTTCTTCGTGAAGTCGCTGACGGTGCGCAGGTGCTGCTCGCCGTCGACGTCGTACCGGCCGGTCATGACGCCGTTCTCGACGCTGAAGCCGCCGAAGCCGTCGAGGTTGCGCAGCCCGCGCATCTCGATCGGGTTCGACAGGTCGACACTGCCCTTGCCGCGCATGCTGACCTGCTCGTAGACCCGGGCCGTGTCGAGGGCGCCGGTCGGGTCGAGGTAGGCCTGCACCGTCTCGGTGTTCGTGACGGTGACACCTCCGGAACCGCCGGTGGCGGCAGCCGCAGGCGCCGCTGCGAGGAGGGCGATGGTCGGGGCCGTGGCGAGGCCCGCGACGAGGGTGGCGATGGTGCGGCGGCTCACGAGGCGGCTCCGGTCACGAGGTCGTCGATGCTGGTCTGGTCGTCGCGGTCCGAGCGACGGTCGGTGCGCTCCGCGTGGCGGGCGGGCGTCGGGTTCTCGTGCTCGGCGGCAGCAGCCGCGAAGGCGGAGTCCTGCTGCAGCGGAAGAAGGTTCGTCACGAGGAAGCCGAGCGCGACCGCAAGCAGCACGGTCGTCGCCGCCCCCGGGGAGTCGCTGAGGAACTGCGGCGGCGCCGCCGTGTAGGTCTCCTCGTAGGCACCGACGATCGCCGCGGCGCCGAGCAGCCCGCTCCAGAGCGGCAGCCTGCCGCCCGTCACGGCCGCGACGACCGCCACGACGGCGACGACGAGGAATGCGGCGACGGCCCGTCCGGCGGGCGCGTCGGGCAGCAG
>JAEXXY010000262.1 GCA_023451855.1 Actinomycetes bacterium | reverse complement strand
GTCGCGCACGGCGATCGGCCCGACGCCGTACGCGCGGGCCAGCGCCGCCGCCGCGAGGGCGTTGGCGACGTAGTGCGGCGGCGGGGGCGGTCCGTCGCCCTGCAGGTCGGCCAGCGTGCACAGCTCGGCGGCGGAGCGTTGCCGCTGCTCGACGAAGGCCCGGTCGGCGAGGACGTCCTCGACGATGCCGACCATCGAGGGGGCGGGGATGCCGAGGGTGAACCCGACGGCCCGGCACCCCTCGACGACGTCGGCCTCCATGACGAGCTGCTCGGTCTGGATGTCGGCGACGTTGTAGATGCAGGCCAGGTGCGTGTTCTGGTAGATGCGGCCCTTGGCCCGGAGGTACTCGGCGTAGCCGCCGTGCCAGTCGATGTGGTCCGGGGCGACGTTGAGCACCGCGGAGGCGACCGCCGACACCGAGCGCTGCCAGTGCAGCTGGAAGCTGCTCAGCTCGACGGCGAGGACGTCGTAGGGCTCGGGGTGCAGGACGGCCTCGAGCAGCGGCGTGCCGATGTTGCCGGCGGCCGTGGCGCGCAGTCCGGCGTGCTGCAGGATCGAGGCGAGCATCTGAACGGTGGTCGTCTTGCCGTTGGTGCCGGTGACCGTGAGCCACGGCGCCGCGCCCTCCTCGGCGCGCATCCTCCACGCGAGCTCGACCTCGCCCCACACGGGGATGCCGGCCGTGGCCGCGGCGAGCATGAGGGGGTCGTGCGGCGGGACGCCGGGCGAGGTGACGACGAGCTCGGTGCCCTCGGGGGGCGCGAGGACGTGCTCGGGGCCGAGGCGCACGTCGACGCCGAGGATCTCCAGGATCGTGGCCCGCTCGCGGATGACGTCGGTGGCGTCGCGCGAGACGGCCGTGACGCGTGCACCGCGCTCGGCGAGCGCGTCGGCGGCGGCGAAGCCGGACACGCCGAGGCCGACGACCAGCACCGCGATGCCGCTCCAGTCGGCGTCGCGGTGGGTCAGGCCCGGCCGGGGCTCGTAGGTCGGGTCGAACGTCACTGGGACCCCACCACCCACTCGGCGTAGAAGAGGCCGAGCCCGAAGGCGACGAAGAGCCCGGCGATGATCCAGAAGCGGACGACGACGGTCACCTCATTCCACCCGACCATCTCGAAGTGGTGGTGCAGCGGTGCCATCCGCAGCACCCGTCTGCCGGTCAGCTTGAACGAGGCCACCTGCGCCACGACCGAGAGCGTCTCGAGGACGAACATGCCGCCGAGGATGATGAGCAGCAGCTCGGTGCGGGTCGTGATGGCCAGGCCGGCGAGGGCGCCGCCGAGGGCGAGGGAGCCGGTGTCGCCCATGAAGATCTTCGCGGGCGTCGCGTTCCACCAGAGGAACCCGAAGCAGGCGCCCATCCCGGCGGCGGCCACGAGCGCGAGGTCGTGCGAGTCGCGCACCTCGTAGCACTTGATGCCCGGGTTGGTCTGGCAGTTCTGGTTGAACGTCCAGATGCTGATGAGGACGTACGCGCCGAACACCATCGTGGAGACGCCGGTGGCCAGGCCGTCGAGGCCGTCGGTGAGGTTCACGCCGTTGGAGGCACCGGCGATCATGACGTTGGCGAAGATGACGAAGAGCACGACGCCGACGGCCGAGCTGCCCGCGACGGCGAGGCTGATGTTCGTCTCGCGGACGAACGAGACGAGCAGCGACGCCGGCGTGCGGTACTGCTCGTTGGGGAACTGGACCGCGAGCACCGCGAAGATGACGCCGACGAGCGTCTGCCCGATCAGCTTCTCCTTCGAGCGCAGGCCGAGGCTGCGCTGCTTGCTGATCTTGATGAAGTCGTCGAGGAACCCCACGAACCCGAGCCCGCCCATGAGGAACAGGACGAGCAGCCCCGATGCCGTGGGCGGGTTGAGCGTCAGCAGGTGCGCGACGAGGTAGGCCCCGAACGTCGCGGCGATGATGACGGCGCCGCCCATCGTCGGCGTGCCGCGCTTGGTGTGGTGCGAGGTGGGGCCGTCGTCGCGGATGAACTGGCCGTAACCGCGCTTGACGAGGAACTTGATGAACAGGGGGGTGCCGAAGAGGGAGATCAGCAGCGAGACCGACGCTGCGAGCAGGACGCCCTTCACCGCGTCACCCCCTGCGCCGTCGACGCCGCTCGGGGCTCGGGCACCGGGATCCCGGCGAGCCGGTCGCCGAGCCAGCGCAGCCCGCTGTCGCGGCTCGACTTGAGCAGGACGACGTCGCCGGACCCGAGCTGCTCGGACAGCAGCGTGTGGGCCGCGTCGGTGTCGGGCACCCACGTCGCGCCGGGGAACGCGTCGGCGATCGGCCGGGCGCCCTCCCCCACGGCGAGGACGCGGTCGATGCCGCGGTCGGCGGCGTACCCACCGACGCCGGTGTGCTCGGCGTCGGTGTCGTCGCCGAGCTCGAGCATGCCGCCGAGGACGGCCCAGCGTCGGCCGGTCGTGGCCATCGCGGCGAGGGCATCGAGCGCGGCGCGCATCGAGTCGGGGTTGGCGTTGTAGGCGTCGTTGACGACGACGACGCCGTCGGGACGCTCGGTGATCTCCATCCGCCAGCGGCTCACGGCCTCGGCGGCCCGCAGCCCGGCGACGACCTGGTCGAGCGTCAGCCCCAGCTCGAGCGCCGCCGCGGCGACGGCCAGCGAGTTGCCGACGTGGTGGGCGCCACTCTGGCGCAAGGAGACCCGCGCGGAACCCTGCGGAGCGACGAGCGTGTACGTCGGGCGGCCACGGTCGTCGAGCTCGACGTCCTCGGCGCGCACGTCGGCGTCGGGTGCGAGCCCGACAAGCACGACGCGGGAGGCCAGACCCTCGGCCATCGCGCGCACGAGCGGGTCGTCGGCGTTGAGGACGCTGACGCCCTCGGCCGGCACCGCCCGCGGCAGCTCGGACTTGGCCAGCGCGATGTTCTCCTTCGAGCCGAACTCGCCGACGTGGGCCGACCCGACGTTGAGGACGACCGCGACCTGCGGCGGCGCGATGCGGGTCAGGTACTCGATGTGGCCGATGCCGCGGGCGCCCATCTCGGCCACGAGGAAGCGGGTGGTCGGCGTGACCCGGCAGACCGTCAGCGGCACGCCGATCTCGCCGTTGAGCGAGTTGACCGGCGCGACCGTCTCGGCGACGGTCGACAGGACCGAGGCGAGGAGGTCCTTGGCGCTCGTCTTGCCGGACGAGCCGGTGATGCCGACGACCCGCAGCTCCGGGGCCTTGTCGACGACGCCGCGCGCGACCTGCCCGAAGGCGGTCTGGACGTCGTCGACGACGACGCACGGCACGCCGTCGACGACCCGTGAGGTGAGGGCCGCGACGGCGCCGGCCGCCACGGCCGCACCGACGTAGGCGTGTCCGTCTGCGTGCTCGCCGACGCGGGCGACGTAGAGGCTGCCGGCACCGCACTCGCGGGAGTCGGTGCTGACGGGCCCGTCGACGACGACGGCCTCGGGCGCGTCGGTGCCGTGGACGGTCCCGTCGGTGAGGTCGCGGACCTCGGCGAGGGTGAGGGGGATCACGCAGTCACCTCCGGGCGCGTCGTCGCACGGCGCGTCGAGATGACGGCGGCGAGGGCGGCGCGGACGGCGTCGCGGTCGTCGAACGGGTGCTTCACTCCGAGGATCTCCTGGCCCTTCTCGTGTCCCTTGCCGAGCACGACGACGGTGTCGACGCGCCCTTCCTGCTCCCCCGGCTCTCCTTGGCCCCCGGGCTCCCCCGCGTCGACCACCGCGAGGGCGATGGCCTCGGCGATGGCGCTCGACCGGGCGCCACCGTCGAGGACGACGGTGGCCGTGGCCTGGCCGGACGCCACCTGCGCG
>JAEXXY010000259.1 GCA_023451855.1 Actinomycetes bacterium | reverse complement strand
GACCTCGTGCTCGCGGGCGAGCGCCGCGACGGCGTCACCGTCGAGCACGTCGACCGGGACGCAGAGGGCGGTGGCGTCGATGCCCGGGTTGCCCGGGGCCGCGATGACGGCCTCGACCTCCGGGTCGGCGGCGACGGCCTTGACGAGGGCGTGCTCACGGGCACCGGAACCGAGGACGAGGACCTTCACGGCGCCCAGCCTATTGGCACACGCGCGGCCGCCCGCGCGTCCGTCCCGATGGCGAACAGCCCGCCGGCACCGCGCCCTCAGGCGGGCAGGGTGAGCGTGGCGAGACGCTCGCGGAGGCGGTGCCGGACGTCCGGCCACTCGTCGACGAGTATCGAGTGGACCGCGGTGTCACGCCACGAGCCGTCGGCGCGGCGCACGTCGCGGCGCGTCACGCCCTCGAAGACCGCGCCCAGCTTGAGGATCGCCGCCCGCGAGCGGTTGTTGAGCACGTCGGTCTGGATGCGGACCCGGCCGAAGCCGCACGTCTCGAAGGCGTGGGCGAGCAGGAGGAACTTGCACTCCGGGTTGACGGCCGTGCCCCACCACGGCGAGCCGTACATCGTCCAGCCGAGGTGCACGTGCTGGCGGACGAGGTCGACGTCGCCGAGCGAGCTCGAGCCCACGACCGTGCCCGCCGCGCCCAGCGGCGAGTCCTCGACGAGCCGCACCGTGTACGAGGTGCGCCCGGCCTCTCGGGCCGCGACCGACGCCGCGACGAGCGCCTCGGTCTCGGCGAGGGTCTCGTGCGGGCGCGACATGAGGAAGCCCTGCTCGTAGCAGCGCGGGTCCGAGTACACGGCGAACAGCCCCGCGGCGTCCTCCGGCCGGGTGACGTCGAGGCGGACGACGCGCCCGACGAGCGGCACGCCGGTAGGTGGGATGCAGTCCGTTTCGTGCATGCCCTGACAGTAGACTTGATGGTTCCCGCGCCGCCCAGGGCGCCTCTCGAGTTCATGGATGTCAGTGAGCACTTCGAACGCATCACCCCAGCGCGCCTCGGCCGCGGTCCCCGACGAGGTGGCCCGCGAGATCGCCGTCGAGCAGGCGCATGTCGACCGGGTCCACGAGGAGCTCGTCAAGGCCGGCGTCCGAGCCGAGTCGGTGCAGGCCGAGGGCCTGTCGCGCGGCCAGATCACGAAGTCTGCCGAGGTGGCCTACGAGGAGGCCGCCGGCCTCTTCGAGCGCGACGCCCTGATGTTCCACGCGGCGCGCCGGCGCACCGCCCTCGACACCCAGTACGAGGGTCTCGTCTTCGGCCGCCTCGACATCGACCACGCCATGCTCCGCGCCGAGAGCGCCCAGTCCAACGGCGGCGGCGGCGCCGGTGCGGCGTCGAACGGCCACGGCCCGGCGCCCTCGAGGTCCTCGGCGGGCACGGCGGGCACGGCGGGCACGGCGTCCGACCCCGCCGACCGTGAGGTCCGCTACATCGGCCGCCTCGGCGTGCGCGACGACGAGTACGAGCCGCTCGTCATCGACTGGCGCGCACCGGCCGCATCGGCCTTCTACCGGGCGACGCCGACCCAGCCGATGGGCGTCCTGCGCCGACGCGTGCTGCGCAGCCGCGGCACCACCGTCATCGGCGTCGAGGACGACCTCATGGTTCCTGAGGCGCCCGACGACCTCGTCATCGTCGGCGACGGCGCCCTCATGGCGGCGCTGACGCGCACCCGCGGCGCCCGGATGCGCGACATCGTCGCGACGATCCAGGCCCACCAGGACGAGGCGATCCGGGCCACCGACCGGGGCATCACCGAGATCAGCGGCGGCCCGGGCACCGGCAAGACAGTCGTCGCCCTGCACCGCGCGGCCTACCTGCTCTACGCCAACCGGCGCCGCTACGAGTCCGGCGGCATCCTCGTCATCGGGCCCTCTGCGGCCTACACCGCCTACATCGAGCGGGTCCTCCCTTCGCTCGGCGAGGAGTCGGTGACCCTGCGCTCCCTCGGCGACGTCGTCGACGTCATCACCGCCGTGCGCCACGAGTCCCCCGAGGTCGCCTCGATCAAGGGGTCGCTGCAGATGCGCACCGTGCTCAAGCGACTCGCCGCGCGGGCCGTGCCGGGCGCACCCACGAGCATGCGGGTCATGGTCGGCGGCCTGCCCGTCCACCTCGACGAGGACCAGCTGGCCGACATCCGACGCCGCGCGCTGCGCGACCGCACGCGCAACCAGGCGACCAAGCACGTGCGCGAGCTGCTGGCCGAGGCCGCGTGGCGGCAGGTCCGCGAGGGTGACCGCGACGAGTTCCTCGACGCCTTCGACGAGTCCCTGGCCGTCGACGACTTCGTCGCCGCGTGGTGGCCGCAGGTCGACCCGCGCGAGGCGCTGCTGTGGCTCGCGGACACCGAGCTCGCCTACGAGGTGTGCCGCTCGGTCCTCAGCCAGGGCGATGCCGCCGCCCTGGCCCACGCCGCCCGCGAGACCCTCGAGCTCGGCTCGTGGACCGTCTCCGACGTCGCGCTCGTCGACGAGCTGTCGGTGCGGGTCGGGCAGGTCGAGGCGCCCGAGGTCGAGGAGCGCTCCTTCTACGAGATCGAGGAGCTCGACGGCGTCGAGGAGCTGCAGGCCATGGGCTCGGCGATCCGCGCCCCCGAGGTCGACCACTCGCTCACGCCGACGTCCGCCCGCGAGCGGCTGCTGCACGGCACCGTCGGCCGCTCCACCGACTACGCCCACGTCCTCGTCGACGAGGCACAGGACCTCTCCCCCATGCAGTGGCGGATGATCGGCCGTCGGGGCCGCCGCGCCTCGTGGACCGTCGGCGGCGACGTCGCCCAGGCCTCCTGGCCCGACATCGCCGAAGCCGAGCAGGCCCGCGACGAGGCCTACGGCACGCAGCCGCGACAGGCCTTCCACATGACCACCAACTACCGCAACGCGCAGGAGATCTTCGACTACGCGCGCGAGGTGATCCTGCCCGTCGTCCCCGACGCCGACATCCCCGACGCCGTGCGCCAGACCGGGGTGCGCCCCGAGGACGTCACCTTCGGCGACCCGCGCGACGACTCGCGCCCCGACGTGAGCACCGTTGCGGCACAGGAGCTCTCGCGCCTGGCTGACGAGGTCGACGGGTCGATCGCGGTCATCACCCCGCAGCGGCACGCCGAGGCGATGCTCGCCCTCGACGGCAGTCACGACGGGCGCGTCGTCGTCATCGACCCGCTCTCGACCAAGGGACTGGAGTGGGACGCCACGCTCGTCGTCGACCCCGACGCCATCGTGCGCGAGGCCCCCGGTGGCGCCCGCGTCCTCTACGTCGTGCTCACCCGTGCGGCGCACCGGATGACGGTGCTGCGGCCGCTGGACTGACGACCTCGTCGTCGTGGAAGCGGCGCAGGGCCGTGGTGATCAGCCGCTCCCGCGGTCGACCCCACCACCGCGCGTCCTGGAGCGCGGCGCGAGCGGCAAGGTAGCCGCATCCGCCGTGGACCCCGCCTCCCGGGTGCGGCGCCGCACTCCCGAGGTAGAGGCCGGCCACGTGCGTTCGTGGACCCCCGAGCCCAGTCACCGGCCGCCAGATCGCCTGCTGGAAGAGTTGCTGGGTGCCTCCCCCGACCGCGCCCTGACCGAGATTGGCATCGGCGGCCTCGAGGTCGGAGGGGGACTGGAC
>JAEXXY010000218.1 GCA_023451855.1 Actinomycetes bacterium | reverse complement strand
CGATCGCCGTCGTGACGGGCACGGCGAGGACGAGCCCGATCTCCGAGGCGAGCGTGCGCACGATCTCCTCGGACAGCGACTCGGTCTGGAGCAGGTCGAGGACCGGCCGCTCGTAGAGGAACAGGAGCATGAGCACCGGCAGGGCGGCACCGGCGTAGGCGAAGACGATGGTGTAGATCGTCGAGGCGATGTGGTCGCGGCCGATGCGCATGCCGGAGCGGAACAGCTCACGCCGCCCCATCGAGGGTGCGGCCGCACGCAGCTCCCAGACGGCGGAGGACTGCGTGATCGTCACGTCGTTGAGCACGCCGAGGCCGGCCACGATGATGGCGCAGGTCAGCAGCTCCTGCGGGTGCAGCGTCGTGACGAACGAGGACAGCGTGGCGCCCTCGTCGTCGGCGACGCCGCTGAGGCGCGCGATGTCGACGGCGAGCAGGCCGAGCCCGGCGGTGATGCCGACACCGAACAGGGTGCCCGCGAGGGCCGTGCTCGTGCGGATCGAGAGGCCGTGGGCCAGGTAGAGGACGACGAACATGATCGCCGAGCTGCCGACCACGGCCACGAGCAGGCCCGACTGGCCCTCGAGCAGCGCCGGCAGCATGAACCGCGCGACGACGAGCCCGCCGAAACCGAGCCCGACGAGCGCCAGGATGCCGCGCCACCGCGCGACGACCGCCACGACGAGGACGAAGAGCCCGAGCATGAGCGACAGTGGCGCGCCGCGCTGCACCTGCAGGAAGGAGAAGCCCTCGGGCTGGCCCTGGGCCGGTGGCGTGCGCATCAGCTGGACGGTGTCGCCGGCGCGCAGGCCCGACTCCGACACCGGGGGCGGCACGGCGACCGTCACCGTCGGGTGCACGTCACCGGAGGACGCGGTCGGCTGCTCGAGCTGCACCCGGATCGCGCCGCACGTCGCACCTGACTCGGCCGTTTCGCCACCCTGACCCGGTGCGGTCGGGGCGCCGGTCGAGGCGTCCTGTCCCGTGCAGGCCGGCAGCACGTCGAGCACCTCGGCGAGCGGAAAGGTGACGCCCGGCGCGGCGAACTCGGTGGTGCCCACCCGTCCGGCCGCCCCGGCGTCCGACGGCCAGAAGCGCACGACGCCGAAGAGCGTCGCGGCTGCGGCGAGGACGACGAAGGCCGTCAGGGCGACGCGGGCGAGTGCGCTCACGGACACGGAGGCCGTGGCCTCGTGGTCGCCGGGTCGATGGCTGTGGCTGTGTCCGCCGGACATGGTCCGGAGTGTGTCACAGCGTGTCCGGATCGATGCCGAGCGGCGTACGCGGGGCTGCGAGGCGCCCGTTAGGCTGACCGCCGTGGGTGAGCAGAAGGACGCGGCGGACCGCGAGCACGTGGTGTCGAACCAGCTCCTGACGATCCCCAACGCGCTTTCGGTGCTGCGGCTGCTCGGCGTGCCGGTCTTCCTCTGGGCGATCCTCGCCGAGCGCGACGGGCTGGCCCTGCTCATCCTCATGCTCTCGGGAGTCACCGACTACCTCGACGGCAAGATCGCGCGGGCGTTCGGCATGGAGTCGCGTCTCGGGCAGTTCCTCGACCCGATCGCCGACCGGCTCTACATCCTGACGACGCTGCTCGGCCTCGCCTGGCGCGAGGTCATCCCGTGGTGGGTCGTCGTGGTGCTCCTCGCGCGCGAAGTCGTCATGGGCGTCATGCTCGCCTACCTTCGCCTGCGCGGGCAGCTCGGTCTGCCGGTGCACTACGTCGGCAAGGCGGCGACGTTCAACCTGCTCTACGCCTTCCCGCTCCTGCTGCTGGCCCACCGCGATGACTGGGTGGGCGACCTCGCCCAGCCCATCGGCTGGGGTTTCGCCTGGTGGGGGATCACCCTCTACTGGCTCGCGGCCGTCCTCTACGGGATCCACGCGCGCATCGTCCTGCGCGACCGCGCGGCGCGGGCGGTGGCCTGATGACGGACGACCCGGACGTCACAGGCGGGACGCGCGGGACCGGCGCGCGCCGGCGCCCCGACGCGTCGATGACGCTCATCACCTCGATGCTCGAGCGCCCGCTCGACCCTGGGTACCAGCAGGCCGCCGACCGGCGCGAGGCGCAGGGCCTGCCGCGCGCGACCTCCTACACCACCCCGCTCGTCATCGTCCTCGCGGTGCTCACCGGGTTCCTCTTCGCCCTGGCCGCCCTCTCGCTGCGGCCCAAGCCGATGGCCGCCGCGCAGGTCAAGGCCCAGCTCGTCGCCCGCATCGAGGGTTTCCAGAAACAGGCGAGCGCGCAGGACGCCAAGGTCGGCGTGCTGACCCGGCAGGTGCGCGACTACGAGGCCCTGGCCCTGAAGCAGAGCGGGTCGACCGACCTCAGTGGTCAGATCGCCGGGCTCGAGGTCCAGGCCGGCACCGTGGGGCTGACCGGCCCGGGCCTGACGCTCACCATCGACGACGCCGCGTCCACCGAGGCCGGCGGGGGCGCCGGTTCGCGCCCGAGCAGCGGATTCGAGCCGGGACGGGTCACCTCCGCCGACCTGCAGATCATCGTCAACGGGCTGTGGGGCGCGG
This sequence comes from Actinomycetes bacterium, assembly GCA_023451855.1. Taxonomy (GTDB): domain Bacteria; phylum Actinomycetota; class Actinomycetes; order Actinomycetales; family Dermatophilaceae; genus Monashia. The sequence continues at coordinate 17,899 of JAEXXY010000218.1, read as the reverse complement.
GTGCCGAGGCGATCTCCATCAACGGCCACCGGCTCAGCTCCACGGCGGCGATCCGGTTCGCCGGGCAGGCGATCATCGTCGACTTCCGCCCTCTGGCGCGGCCCTACGTCATCACCGCGCTCGGCGACGGCACCGGCATGCAGCAGCTCTTCGACCAGTCCTTCGCCGGCGTCTACCTCTCGCAGCTGACCCAGGAGTTCAAGATCCGCTCGGTGCTCAAGACGGCAGACTCCCTCAGCGTGCCGGCCGACTCCGCGTCGCGCCTCGTGGTGGCCCAGCCCATCGCGCCGGCGGGCTCGGTGACCTCGACGAGCCCGGGACCCACCACCCAGCGCAAGGCGGCACCCGGCACCGCGCCCCCGGGCGGGGCGACCTCGGGCACCGGCACCGACACCGACAACCCGACCACCGCACCACCGACGACCAGCGCAGGCAACAGTCAGGAGAACCCGTGATCCCCGTCCTCGGACTGGTGGCAGGCCTGGCGATCGGCCTGTTCATGCACCCGTCGGTCCCGGTGTGGCTCCAGCCCTACCTGCCCATCGCCGTCATCGCGGCGCTCGATGCCGTGTTCGGGGCCATCCGGGCCATCCTCGACGGCATCTTCGACGACAAGGTCTTCGTCGTGTCGTTCCTGTCGAACGTCGTCGTCGCCGCCTTCATCGTCTTCCTCGGTGACCAGCTCGGCGTCGGCGCCCAGCTGTCGACGGGCGTCGTGGTCGTCCTCGGCGTGCGGATCTTCTCCAACGTGGCCTCGATCCGGCGGCACCTGTTCAAGGCGTGACGATGAGCCGCAAGCAGACACCGCCCGACGAGACGCCCGAACCCGACGTCACCGTCCTCGTCCCCGAGGACGCGTCGACCTCGGAGGCCGTTCACGAGCCCGACGAGACGGTCGCCGCAGACGCAACCGACGCCGCAGACGCACCCGACGCCGGCGACGCGTCGGACCCGGAGGTGCAGCAGCCCGAGCCCGCCGTCCCGATCAGGGACCGCTACGGCGTCGAGGACGACTTCACCGAGGCCGAGGCTGCTGCCGAGCCCGGCCGGCCCGTCGAAGGGGTCGCTGCCTGGCGGCGGCTCTTCGCGATGTCACGGCCGCGGGCCACGCGCGCCAACCTCCTCGGCGCCCTGCTCGCCGTCCTGCTCGGGGCTGGCATCGCCGCCCAAGTGCGGCTGACGAACGAGCGCGGCCTGGACCAGCTGAGCCAGACCGACCTCGTCCGGGTCCTCGACGACATCTCCGTGAGGTCCTCGCGCCTGGACCAGCAGGTCCGCGAGCTCGAGGCCACCCGCGACCGGCTCAAGAACGGCACCGGCACGGCCGCGGAGGCACTCGAGCAGGCCCAGAAGCGCGTCGACACCCTCGGCATCCTCGCCGGCACCATCGGCGCCAAGGGCCAGGGCATCGTCCTGACGATCACCGACCCCGACAAGCAGGTCACCGGGCCGGTCGTCCTCGACATCATCCAGGAGATGCGCGACGCCGGCGCAGAGTCGATCGACGTCGGTGGGGTGCGCGTCGTCGCGTCCTCGTTCGTCGGCGATGCCGGCGGTGACCTCCTCATCGACGGCAAGGCGATCACCCGCCCCATCGAGATCAAGGCGATCGGGGACGCCAAGACGCTGTCCTCGGCGATGACGATCCCGGGCGGGATCGTCGAGACGGTGCGGCAGAAGGGCGCCAACGCGACGGTCGCCGAGTCGCCGTCGATCCAGATCACCTCGGTGCACGAGCCGCGCCCGATGACCCACGCGAAGCCGACCCAGTGACCGCCCGGCGCAGGACGCGCCGACCCCGACATGGCATCCTCTCCCTTGCCGGTGGAGTGACCTGGAGTCACACAGCCGATCCCGACCACCTCAGCGACGAGCTAGGAGCGACATGAGCGACCTCGAGTACCCCGCCGACCTGCGCTACACCAGCGACCACGAGTGGGTCCGGGTCGGTGACGACGGCGTCGTCCGCGTCGGCATCACCTCCTTCGCGCAGGACGCCCTCGGTGACGTCGTGTACGTCTCGCTGCCGGCCGTCGGTGACACCGTGTCGCCCGGCGACTCCTGCGGCGAGGTCGAGTCGACGAAGTCGGTCAGCGACGTCTACGCGCCGCTCGACGGCGAGGTCACCGCCGTCAACGACGCGCTCGACGCCGCGCCCGAGCTCATCAACTCCGACCCGTACGGTGAGGGCTGGATGTTCGAGATGCGCCCGGCCGACGCCGCGGCGGTCGAGGGCCTCATGGACGCCTCCACGTACACCGCGTCGCTGTCCTGACCGGTCGCAGCAACGACCACGCACCACCACGCAGCACCGGCAGCTCCCGCAACACCCGCACCGTCCCTCACGTGCGGCCCGTCGCGCCCGCCCGTCCACGCCACGGCGACCACCAGATGGTCGATCCCGCGGCCATGTCGGCGGGCGCGACGGGGACAGGCGTCAACTAGAGTGGTGACGCCCGCGTCGCCCCACCGATGGCAGGAGGACGGCATGTCGAGCGATCACGACGATCACGACGAGCACGGCGCCCCCGACCGGGACGAGCCGAACTCCGATCACGAGAACGAGGAGGACCGCATGTCGAGCGACCAGTTCGACTCCGACGACATGAACGTCGAGCCGCGCACCATGCGGTTCCAGGGCGTCCCGGCCCAGGACACCGAGCACCTGGACCCGCGGGGCCTGACGGCCGAGGACCAGGCCACGATCGAGGCGCTGCGCCCCGGCACGGCGCTGCTCGTCGTGCTGCGGGGTCCGAACACCGGCGCCCGGTTCCTGCTCGACGACCAGGAGGTCGCTGCAGGGCGTCACCCCGACTCCGACATCTTCCTCGACGACGTCACCGTGTCGCGCAAGCACGCCCTCTTCGTCAAGCAGGGCGACACCGGCTACCTCGTGCGCGACGCCGGCTCGCTCAACGGCACGTACGTCAACCGTGAGCGCATCGACGAGGCACCCCTGCACACCGGCGACGAGGTCCAGATCGGCAAGTTCCGCCTCGTCTACTACGCCGCCTGACCGACGGATGCCCACGGGGACGACGGGCGAGGGCGTGCTGCCCTCGGGGCCACGCCTGACCATCGGCAAGGTCATCGCCGCCCTCTCCGAGGACTTCCCCGACGTCACGGCGTCCAAGATCCGCTTCCTCGAGGCCGAGGGCCTCGTGACGCCGCACCGCACGGCGTCGGGCTACCGCACCTACGCGGAGTCCGACGTCGAGCGGCTGCGCTATGTCCTTGCGGCGCAGCGCGACCGGTTCTGGCCGCTCAAGGTCATCCGTGAGGCGCTCGACGCCCTCGACCGCGGCCTCACCGACCCCGGCAGCGGGGGAGGACGTCCCGTGCCGCCCGAGCCGCTCGCTGACCCCGACGTGCCGGACGCCGCCGACCTCGCGCCGCGCGGCGGGGTGACCCTGACGGGTCCTGAGCTGCGGCAGGCCACCGGCATCGACCGGCCGACGATGCACGCCCTCGAGACCTTCGGGCTGCTCGTTGCCGACGCGTCGGGCCACTACGGGCAGGACCAGGTGGCCGTGGCGGCGGCCGCGCACGCGCTGGCCGCCCACGGCCTCGAGCCGCGCCACCTGCGCCCGTTCCGCACGGCTGCCGACCGTGAGATCGGACTCGTCGAGCAGGTGCTGTCGACCCATCGTGACGACGACACCAGGGGTGAGCGCGCGGCGCAGATCGCGGCGTCGTGCATCGCGCTGCACGTCGCCCTCGTCAAGGCCGGTCTCGCCCGCTGAGTGGGCGATGTGCCGGTGCCGGACCCTCCCGACAGGCAACGGGGCCCGGGGTACGGTGGAGTCGTGAGAGAGGTCGATGTCCTGGGTGTCCGGGTCGAGATGCCGACGAACAACCCCATCGTGCTGCTGCGCGAGCGCGACGGCGGTCGGTACCTGCCGATCTGGATCGGTGCCGCCGAGGCGGCCGCCATCACCTACGCCCAGCAGGGCGTCGTGCCCCCGCGACCGCTGACCCACGACCTGCTGCGCGACGTACTCGCGGTGCTGGGCCACGAGCTGACGGAGGTGCGCATCGTCGCCCTCAAGGACTCGGTCTTCCATGCCGCTCTCGTCGTCGACGGCTCGATCGAGATCAGCTCGCGCGCGAGCGACGCGATCGCGCTGGCGCTGCGCACCGGCTCCCCGGTGCTCGTCGACCCGGCGATCCTCGACGAGGCCGCGATCGTCGTCAGCTCGGAGGAGGACGACGAGGTCGAGCGCTTCAAGGAGTTCCTCGACCACGTGTCGGCCGAGGACTTCGAGGGGCCCTCCGGCGGTGAGGCCGGCGAGCAGGACGATCCCGACCGGCCCCAGCCCGGCTCGGGGGAGTGACCAACCTTCAGGTTCAGGTGGACGGTGAGGGTCCGGCGGGCCGGTGACGACACGCCGACTCCAGCAGCGCCCGGTGATTGACGCCCACCTACCCGCGTCCTACCGTCGGATAACGACGTGTGTGTAGTTATCCCGATGTCGTCTGCGCGTGTCGCGCAGGCCCACCCTGAGGAGGACGGCATGGCCGCCATGGAGAACGCGCCCGAACCGGGTCGCACGGTGCCCAGCAGCGCCCAGGGTCTGCTCTTCACCGACGACCTGCCCGACCTCGCCGACGACATCGGCTACCGCGGGCCCACCGCGTGCCGCGCCGCCGGCATCACCTACCGACAGCTCGACTACTGGGCCCGCACCGGGCTCGTCGAGCCGTCGGTCCGCAGCGCCACCGGCTCGGGCACCCAGCGGCTGTACGGCTTCCGCGACATCCTCGTGCTCAAGGTCGTCAAGCGCCTGCTCGACACCGGTGTCTCGCTCCAGCAGATCCGCGTCGCCATCGGTCACCTGCGCGAGCGCGGGGTCGAGGACCTCGCCCAGATCACCCTGATGAGTGACGGCGCCTCGGTCTACGAGTGCACGTCGGCCGACGAGGTCATCGACCTGGTCCAGGGAGGTCAGGGCGTCTTCGGCATCGCCGTCGGACGCGTCTGGCGCGAGGTCGAGGGCGAGCTCGCCCAGCTGCCGAGCGAGCGCCCCGACGACGAGGCCCCGGCCGACCACCCCGGGGACGAGCTCACCGCGCGCCGCCAGGCCCGCAAGATGGCCTGAGCCCGCACCACGACACACGCCACACCCACAGCGCACCACGAGGGCCCGCCCGGCACGTCCCGGGCGGGCCCTGCTGCGCCGGCTGGTAGATTTGTGGGTGCCGATCACCCCGCGTGGGAGAGTCCTCGAGGTGTCACCACCTGCGAGGCGCCGAAGGGGCAACATCCCCGGAACCTCTCAGGCGCCAGGACCACGCGGGCGAGGCACCTCTGGAGCCGGTGGGTGACAGACGGGGAGCGTGTGTGCCATCCGCTCATCCCGCCAGGAGCCCCGCATGTCGACCGACCAGCTCGCCGCCGAGACCGCGGCGTCCACCACCGCACCCGAGGGCTTCGCCGACTTCGTCGGCCGCCACGTCGGTCCTCGTGAGGACGACATCGCCCGGATGCTCGAGGTGGTCGGCCAGCCGAGCCTCGACGTCCTCTGCGACCGGGCCATCCCGGGCGCCATCCGCTCCGACGCGCCGCTCGCCCTCGAGGCCGCCGCCAGCGAGAGCGCCGTCATCGACGAGCTGCGCGGGTTCGCCTCTCGCAACACGGTGCTCACCTCGCTCATCGGCCTCGGCTACTACGGCACGGTGACACCGCCGGTCGTCAAGCGCAACGTCCTCGAGAACCCCGCCTGGTACACGGCCTACACGCCCTACCAGCCGGAGATCTCCCAGGGCCGCCTCGAGGCGCTGCTCAACTTCCAGACCGTCGTCACCGACCTCACCGGCCTCGACGTCGCCGGCTCGTCGCTGCTCGACGAGGGCACCGCGGCGGCCGAGGCGATGTCGCTCATGCACCGCGCCACCCGCGCCAAGGCCGAGGCCGTCGTCCTCGTCGACGAGCGCGTCTTCCCGCAGACCATCGCCGTCATGCGCACCCGCGCCGAGGCGATCGGCCTGCCGCTGGTCGTCGCCGACCTGCGCCCGGTCACCGACGCCGACGCACTGGCCGCGGTCGCCGAGGGCGCGCCGGTCGCCGGTGTCGTGCTCCAGTACCCCGACGCGTCGGGCCAGCTGCACGACTGGGCGCCGCTCACCGAGACCGTCCACGCGGCCGGCGGGCTCGTCACGGCCTGCGCCGACCTGCTCGCCCTGACCCTCGTCACGGCACCGGGGGAGTGGGGCGCCGACATCGCCGTCGGCAGCGCCCAGCGCTTCGGTGTGCCCATGGGCTTCGGCGGCCCGCACGCCGGCTACATGGCCGTGCACCGCGGCCTCGAGCGCCAGCTGCCGGGCCGCCTCGTCGGCGTCTCCGTCGACGCCGACGGCCACCAGGCCTACCGGCTGGCGCTGCAGACCCGCGAGCAGCACATCCGCCGCGAGAAGGCGACCTCGAACATCTGCACCGCCCAGGTGCTCCTCGCCGTCATGGCGAGCATGTACGCCGTGTGGCACGGTCCGGCCGGGCTCGTCGGCATCGCCCGCCGCGTCGCCGGCCTCACCGCCGGCCTGCGCGAGCGGCTCGTCGCCGAGGGTGTCGACGTCGAGACGACCGCGTTCTTCGACACGCTGACCGTCGTCGTGCCCGGTCGCGCCGGCGACGTCGTCACGGCCTTCGCCGACCGCGGCATGAACCTGCGCCGGATCGACGCCGACCGCGTCTCGCTCAGCCTCGACGAGACCTCCACGGCTGCAACGGTGTCCGCGATCCTCGCGGCCTTCGGCGTCGACGCGTCGGGCACTGTCGCATCCGAGCAGTCTGACGCATCGGGCGTCCCCGCGCGGCTGAGCCGCACCTCGGACTTCCTCACCCACCCGGTCTTCCACGCGCACCACTCCGAGACCGCGATGCTGCGCTACCTGCGTCGGCTCGCCGACCGCGACTTCGCGCTCGACCGCGGCATGATCCCGCTCGGGTCGTGCACGATGAAGCTCAACGCGACGACCGAGATGGAGGCCGTCACCTGGCCCGAGTTCGCGAACCTGCACCCGTTCGCGCCCGCCGACCAGACCGAGGGAATCCGCGCCCTCATCGACGACCTCGCCGCGTGGCTGTGCGAGATCACCGGCTACGACGCCGTGTCCCTGCAGCCGAACGCCGGCTCGCAGGGCGAGTTCGCGGGCCTGCTCGCGATCCACGCCTACCACCAGGCCAACGGCGAGGGCCACCGGCGCGTCTGCCTCATCCCGGCCAGCGCGCACGGCACCAACGCCGCGTCGGCCGTCATGGCGGGCCTCACGGTAGTCGTCGTCAAGACCGCGCCGGACGGCACCGTCGACATGGACGACCTGCGCGCCAAGATCGACGCGCACCGCGACGACCTCGCCGCGATCATGGTCACCTACCCCTCGACCCACGGCGTCTACGAGGACACGATCACCGAGCTGTGCGAGCTCGTCCACGACGCCGGTGGCCAGGTGTACGTCGACGGCGCCAACCTCAACGCGCTCGTGGGCCTGGCCCAGCCCGGGAAGTTCGGCGCCGACGTCAGCCACCTCAACCTGCACAAGACCTTCTGCATCCCGCACGGTGGCGGTGGCCCCGGCGTCGGTCCGGTGGCCGTGCGCGCGCACCTCGCACCACACCTGCCCAACCACCCGCTCGCGCCGGAGGCCGGTCCCGAGACCGGCGTCGGCCCGATCTCCGCGGCACCGTACGGGTCGGCGAGCATCCTGCCGATCTCGTGGGCCTACGTGCGCCTCATGGGTGGCGACGGCCTGCGCCACGCCACGCAGACTGCCGTCCTCAACGCCAACTACGTCGCGGCGCGCCTGCGCGAGCACTACCCGGTGCTCTACTCCGGCACCGACGGCCTCGTGGCCCACGAGTGCATCCTCGACCTGCGTGCCCTGACCGCCCGCACCGGCGTCACGGTCGACGACGTCGCCAAGCGGCTCATCGACTACGGCTTCCACGCGCCGACCATGAGCTTCCCGGTCGCCGGCACGCTGATGGTCGAGCCCACCGAGTCGGAGAACCTCTACGAGCTCGACCGGTTCTGCGACGCGATGATCGCCATCCGCGAGGAGATCGAGCAGGTCGGCCGCGGCGAGGTCCCCGTGGCCGACAGCGTGCTGCGGCACGCGCCCCACACCTCGATGCGCCTGGCCGGCGAGTGGGACCACCCGTACGACCGGGCCACGGCCGCCTTCCCGGTGGGCGTGTCGGCCCCGGACAAGTACTGGCCCCCGGTGAGCCGCATCGACGGCGCCTACGGCGACCGCAACCTCGTCTGCTCGTGCCCGCCGCCGGAGGCGTTCGAGGGCTGAACACCCCGGCCCGATTGCTCGCGTCGGGCTCCCACATGTGGTTGTCTCACCTCGTGGGAGCCGACGTCGAGCAGGCCAGGTACACCAGGGAACAGCGACAGCAGTACCGGGAGAAGGTCCGGCGCGACCTCGACGTGTTCGAACGCATGCTCGGCAAGAGCGAGTTCGAGTTCGACCGGCCCATGACGGGCCTCGAGATCGAGCTCAACCTCGTCTCGGAGGACCTCGGCCCGAAGCTCGACAACAAGACCGTCCTCGAGCAGATCGCCGACGAGAACTTCCAGACCGAGCTCGCCCGCTACAACATCGAGCTCAACGTCCACCCGCGTCCGCTGCCCGGCGACTCGGCGCTCGAGCTCGAGAAGGACCTGCGTGAGTCGCTCAACCAGGCCTCGGCCCGGGCCGCCGACCTCGGCGTCGGCATCGTGGCGATCGGCATCCTGCCGACGATCATGTCCGAGCACTTCGAGGGCGACTGGATCAGCGAGAACATCCGCTACGCCGCGCTGAACAACGCCGTCCTCGACGCGCGGGGCGAGGACGTGTGGCTCGAGCTCGAGGGGCCGAGCGGCGAGCGCATCGCGCGGTACTCCGACAGCCTCGCGCCCGAGTCGGCCTGCACCTCGATCCAGCTGCACGTGCAGGTGCAGCCCGAGCGGTTCGCCGACCACTGGAACGCCGCCCAGGTGCTCGCCGGCCCGCAGCTGGCCGTCGGTGCCAACTCCCCGTTCTTCCTCGGCCAGCGCCTCTGGGCCGAGACCCGCATCCCGCTGTTCACCCAGTCGACCGACACCCGGTCGGTCGAGCTGAAGAACCAGGGCGTCCGGCCCCGGGTGTGGTTCGGGGAGCGGTGGATCACCTCGATCTTCGACCTCTTCGAGGAGAACGTGCGCTACTTCCCGGCGCTGCTGCCGGAGATCTCGGAGGAGCAGCCCGAGGAGGTCTTCGAGCGCGGCGAGGTGCCCGAGCTCAAGGAGCTGCGCCTGCACAACGGCACCGTGTACCGGTGGAACCGGCCGATCTACGACATCGTCGGGGGCCGCCCGCACCTGCGCGTCGAGAACCGCGTCCTGCCGGCGGGGCCGAGCATCGCCGACGTCCTCGCCAACGCCGCGTTCTACTACGGCACGCTGCGCGTCCTCGCCGAGGAGGACCGCCCGGTCTGGACGCGGATGAGCTTCTCCGCCGCGGAGGCGAACTTCGAGGAGGGCGCCCGGCTCGGCATCGACGCCCGCTCGTACTGGCCCGGGTTCGGCGAGGTGCCGACGACCGAGCTGGTGCTGCGTCGGCTGCTGCCGATGGCGCACGAGGGCCTCGAGCGGTGGGGCGTGTCCTCGGCGGTCCGCGACCGCTACCTGACGATGATCGAGCAGCGCTGCCTCACCGGCGTCAACGGCGCCTCGTGGCAGACCGAGTGCGTCGCGCGGCTCGAGGCTCGCGGCCTGACGCGGGACAAGGCGCTGCGCGAGATGCTCGGGCGCTACATCGAGGGGATGATGGCCAACGAGCCGGTGCACACGTGGGAGCTGCCCCCAGCGCCGTGACGCGCCATGACGCGCCGTGAGGCGGCCTGACGCACCGGGTCAGGCGTTCTTGAGCAGGCGCCAGGGCGAGAGGTTGTAGGAGCCGATGCACCGCGTGGAGCGGTGGTGGGTCAGCACGCTCATCGACCCGGCGTCGAGGACGAGATGCTGGCCGAAGCGCGGGTCGACCCCGAGGTAGACGGCCGTGAGGACGCGCAGTGCGTGGCCGTGCCCGAAGAGCGCGACGTTGCCCTCCTGCAGGGCGGGCCAGACCTTCTCGATGACCTGCTGGGCTCGTTCGGCCACCTGCTCGATCGTCTCGCCGGGCGTGACGCCGGGCTTGACGCCGTCCACGAAGACCTCCCACGGGTGGCCGACCTCGGCGCTGATCTGCGCGGTCGTGACGCCCTCGTAGGCGCCGTAGTCCCACTCGCGCAGCAGCGGCTCGACCTCGAAGTCACCGAGGCCGGCGAGCTCGGCCGTGCGCCTGGCCCGCTGCAGCGGCGACACGAGGACGCGCGAGAAGGTGCGGGGGCGCAGGATGTCGGCGAGCTCGCGTGCCGCCTGCTCGCCCTCGGGCAGCAGCGGCAGGTCGGTGGTGCCGGTGTGCTGCCCGGTGAGCGACCACTCGGTCTCGCCGTGCCGGAACAGGTAGATGTCGCCGGGGACGACGCCGTCGCGCTGGGCCATGGCGCCATCCTCGCACCCGCTCGGGCAGACTCGGCCCATGGACCTGTCCTTCGAGCTGCTCAACGTCTTCGCCCTCGAGGGCGACCCGTTCTCCGGCAACCCGCTGTGCGTGCTCACGGGCGCCGCCGCCCTCTCCGACGCCTCGATGCAGCGGTGGGCACGCCAGTTCAACCTCAGCGAGACGACGTTCGTCACGGGTCACGACGACGCGGGTGAGGCGTCGGTGCGGATCTTCACACCCGGGCACGAGATGCCGTTCGCCGGGCACCCGACGCTCGGGACGGCCGAGGTGGTCGCGCGGCTCGCCGTCGCCTCCGGCGGGCAGGCACCCGATCGGGTCCACCTGACGATGCCCGCGGGCCGCATCCCGGTCCACCGCGTGGCAGGCGGCTGGCGGCTGGACGCCCCGCCCGCCCGGACGCGTCCGGTCGACGCCGGCGCCGCAGAGCTCGCGGACGCCCTCGGGCTCGACGAGCGGGCCGTGGCCGACGCGTCGTGGGTGGATGCCGGCGTCGAGCAGCTCGTCGTACGCCTGCGCGGCGTCGAGGACGTGCGGGCGTGCGTCGCCGACCCCCGTCTCATGGCCCGGCACATGACCTCACCCGGCCGGCCGCCCCACGTCTACGTGTGGGCCTGGACGGGCCCGGCCTCGGTCGAGGCGCGCCTCTTCGCCACCCAGGACGGCTCGGTCGTGGAGGACCCGGCCACCGGTTCGGCCTGCGCCAACCTCGGCGGGTGGCTGGCCGAGCAGGGGCACCGCGACGTCGTCGTCGAGGTGCGTCAGGGCGCCGCGGTCGGTCGGCCGTCCCGCCTCGTGCTCGAGGTCGATGCCGAGGGCGGGGTGCACGTGGGTGGACGCGTCGAGCGGGTCGGGTCGGGCGTGCTGGCGGGGGAGCGAGCCTGACATGGGCGTCTACATCGGGTTCCTGCGCGCCGTCAACGTGGGCAAGCGGCAGGTGCGCATGGAGCGGCTGCGGACAGTCCTGTCCGACAACGGTTTCCGCGATGTCGAGACGCACATCCAGAGCGGCAACGTCAAGGTCACCTCGTCGATGCGCAGCGTCGCGAAGGTCGAGGAGGAGCTGCGCCGCCTCATCAGCGATGCGTTCGGCTTCGACGTGCCGGTGGTCGTGCGCACCCCCGAGCAGCTGCGCCGGCTCGCCGACGAGGCCGAGGCGCTCGCCTCACCCATCGCCTCGGACGCGCGGCGCTACGTCACCTTCATGACCGGCGACCTGGCACCCGACGGCGTCGAGGCGCTGCACGCCTGGGACGTGCCCACCGAGGCCGCCCGGGTCGTCGGCAGCGACGTCGTGCTGTTCCTGTCCGACGGGGTGCAGGGCTCGAAGCTGACCAACGCCCGCATCGAGAAGCTGACCGGCGCGGTCGGCACGGCGCGCAACATCACCGTCGTGCGCGCCCTCGCCGACAAGTGGTGCGGCTGAGGGGCGCCCGCGTTCGGCCGCCCGTCAGAGGCGCGAGCGCCGGACGAGCTCGAAGCAGACCACGGCGGCCGCGGCAGACACGTTGAGCGACTCGACGCCCGAGGCCATCGGGATCGACACCCAGGTGTCGACGAGGCGCGCGACCTCGGGCGAGAGCCCTGCCGTCTCGCTGCCGAGGACGAAGGCCACCGGCTCGCGCAGGTGCGCGGCGAAGAGGTCGTCGTCGCCCGACGCGTCGAGCCCGACGACGTGGAAGCCGCGCGTCTTGAGCGCGGCGACGGCCTCCTCGGCGGTCGCCGTCTTGAGGATGGGCGCCTTGAACGCGACCCCCGCCGACGCCTTGACCACCAGCGGGTCGAGCGAGGCGACGCCTCGACGCGGGACGACCACACCGCCGACGCCGGCGGCGGTGGCCGAGCGCAGGATCATGCCGACGTTGGCCGGGGTCGTGATGCCGTCGAGCACGAGCACCGACCCGAGGGCGGAGGCGTCGGCGTCGGCGTCGAGGGCCGCGTCGAGCGGACGCATCCGGGGGGCCACGACGTCGGCGAGCACGCCCTGGTCCTGGCGCCCGTTGCCGGCGAGCTTCTTGACGCGGTCGGCGCTCGCCCGCTGGACCGGGACACCACGGCGCCGGGCCGCCTGCTCGATCTCCCGGATGCCGGCGCCGCGCGTCCCCTCGGCGACGACGACCTTGTCGACGTGCAAGTCGTCGTCGAGGAGCACCTCGTGCACCGGGTTGCGCCCGTAGACGGTGATGAACCGGTCCTTGGGTGAGACGGGTTCGTCGTGGCGGGTGCTGCGGTCCTGCTGGGTCACCGCGTCAGGATGTCACAGCGGGGAATGGGGCGGGGGTGCCCTGCGTTAGAGTCGTTGAATTCTCAACAATCAAGGAGCTGGGAGCCATGCAGTTCGGGATCTTCACCGTCGGCGACGTCACGACCGACCCGACGACGGGTCGCACGCCGACCGAGCACGAGCGGATCAAGGCCACCGTTGCCATCGCGAAGAAGGCCGAGGAGGTCGGTCTCGACGTCTTCGCCACCGGACAGCACCACAACCCGCCGTTCGTGGCGCCGGGCAACCCGCCCGTCCTGCTCGCGAGCATCGCCGCGCAGACCAAGCGGATCATCCTGTCCACCTCGACCACCCTCATCACGACGACCGACCCGGTGCGCATCGCCGAGGACTACGCGATGCTCCAGCACCTGTCCGAGGGCCGCGTCGACCTCATGATGGGCCGCGGCAACACCGGCCCCGTGTACCCGTGGTTCGGCAAGGACATCCGCGAGGGCATCGAGCTCGCCATCGAGAACTACGCCCTGCTGCACCGGCTGTGGCGCGAGGACGTCGTCGACTGGCAGGGCAAGCACCGCACCCCGCTGCAGGGCTTCACCTCGACGCCCCGCCCGCTCGACGGCGTCGCCCCGTTCGTCTGGCACGGATCGATCCGCAGCCCCGAGATCGCCGAGCAGGCCGCCTACTACGGCGACGGCTTCTTCTCCAACCACATCTTCTGGCCGGCCAGCCACACGGCCCAGATGGTCCAGCTCTACCGCCGCCGCTTCGAGCACTACGGCCACGGCAGCGCCGACCAGGCCATCGTCGGCCTCGGCGGGCAGGTGTTCATGCGCAAGAACAGCCAGGACGCGGTCCGCGAGTTCCGCCCGTACTTCGACAACGCCCCGGTGTACGGCCACGGCCCCTCGCTCGAGGACTTCTCGACCCAGACGCCGCTCACCGTCGGCAGCCCGCAGGAGGTCATCGAGCGGACCCTCGGGTTCCGTGACTACGTCGGCGACTACCAGCGCCAGCTCTGGCTCATGGACCACGCCGGCCTGCCGCTCAAGACGGTCCTCGAACAGCTCGACATCCTCGGCGAGGACGTCGTGCCCGTGCTGCGCAAGGAGTTCGCCGCCCTCAAGCCGGCGCACGTGCCGGACGCCCCGACGCACGCCAGCCTCGTCGCCGCAGCCGGCGGCAGCCACGACGCGACGGTCTACGCCGCCGCCGACGACGTCACCGGCGCCTCGCCCGAGGCCGGCACCCAGACCACCCAGACCACCGACAGCACCCAGACCACCGAAGAGGTGACCCGATGACCACGAACCTGCACCAGCCGCTGCACCTCGCCGTCGTCACGGCCGGCCTGACCCAGCCGTCCTCGACGCGCCTGCTCGCCGACCGCCTCACCGACGCCGTCGTCCAGGCCCTCGCGCCCCGCGACGTCGTGGTCGAGGTCATCGAGGTCCGTGACGTCGCGCACGAGCTGACCGACAACGTCCTCACCGGCTTCGCCGCCCCCGAGCTGCAGTCCCGGCTCGACGCCATCGCCGGGGCCGACGCCGTCATCGTGGCGACGCCGGTCTACGCGGCCTCGTACAGCGGCCTGTTCAAGATGCTCGTCGACGTGCTGCCCAAGGACGCCCTGCGCGACACCCCGGTCCTGCTCGGGGCCACCGGCGGCACCGCCCGGCACTCGCTGGCCATCGACCACGCGCTGCGGCCGCTCTTCGCCCACCTCGGCTCACTCGTGGCCCCGGTCGCCGTGTTCGCGGCGTCCGAGGACTGGGGCAGCGTCGAGGCCGGACGGCTCGGTGAGCGCATCACCCGCGCCGGTTCGGCGTTCGCCGGCCTGCTGACCGGAGCGCCCCGCCGAGAGCGCGTCGACCCCTTCGAGGACGTGACGCCGTTCGCGGCACTCCTCGACGGCCTCAGCGCCTGACACCCCCTCCGCCCACCCGCAAGGCCGATCAGGCGCCGCGGGTGGGCGACCGGGCAGACTCGACTCCGTGACCACCCCCACGGGCCCGAACGCCGCCACCCTCGCGCGGCGCCTCACCACCTCCGACGCCACCCTCATCGGCGTCGGGTCGATGGTCGGCGCGGGCCTGTTCACGGCGTTCTCGCCGGCGGCCGCGTCGGCCGGTTCGTGGCTGCTGCTCGCCCTGCTGGTCGCCGGCGTCGTCGCGTTCTGCAACGCGGCGTCCTCGGCCCAGCTCGCCGCCCAGTACCCGACGTCCGGCGGCACCTACGTCTACGGACGCGAGCGCCTCGGCCCCTGGTGGGGGTTCGTCGCCGGCTGGGGCTTCGTCATCGGCAAGACCGCGAGCTGTGCCGCCATGGCGCTCGCCTTCGCGGTCTACGTCGCCCCACCGGCCTGGCAGCGCCCGGTGGCAGCCGCGGTCGTCGTGGCCCTCGTGGCCGTCAACTACCGCGGCATCACGCGCACCGCGGCGCTGACCCGTGTGCTCGTCACGGTCGTCCTCGTGCTGCTCGGCGTCGTCCTCGTGACGTCGACCGTCCTGCGCTGGGGCGAGCCACCTCTGGACGGCGGTGTCGCCGCGCCCGGCACCGGCGGCGTCGGTGGCGTGCTGCAGGGCGCGGCGCTGCTGTTCTTCGCCTTCGCCGGGTATGCGCGCGTCGCGACGCTGGGGGAGGAGGTCGTCGACCCGCGCCGGACGATCCCGCGTGCCATCGCGCTCAGCTTCGCCGTCGTCCTGCCGCTCTACGCGGTGACGGCGGTGCTGCTCCTGCACGTCCTCGGGCCGGGCGCGACGGCCGCCACGCGGGCTCCCGTGCATCGCCTGGCCGAGGTGGCCCAGGGCCCGGACGGCTGGCTGTCCTGGGTCGCCGTCGCTGCGGCAGCGGTGGCGACCCTCGGCGCGCTGCTGGCCCTCGTCGCGGGCGTCGGGCGCACAACCCTGGCCATGGCGCGGGAGGGCGACCTGCCGCGGGCGCTCGCTGCCGTCCACCCCCGCTACGCCGTCCCGCACGTCGCCGAGCTCGCCCTCGGCGTCGTCGTCGTGGCGCTCGTGCTGCTCACCGACCTGCGCGGCGTCATCGGGTTCTCCTCGTTCGGCGTCCTGACCTACTACGCGGTGGCCAACGCCTCGGCCCTGACCCAGACACCGGAGCACCGGCGGTACCCGCGGGCGGTCGCCGTGCTCGGGCTCGTCGGCTGCCTCGTGCTCGCCTGGGCCGTGCCGCTCCCGTCGCTCGTCGCCGGGGCCGCGGTGCTCGCGGTCGGTCTGCTCGGCAGGCTCGTCGTCGTCAGGGTCCGGCGCTCGCGACACGCCTGACGCCGTGCGCGGGGGACCTCTCCCCATGGACTCGCGCGCCGGCGCGCCCTAGCGTGGCCGCACCGTCGTCAGGAGGTGTGCCGTGCTCTACCGCAAGGGTGCCGACCCCGTCGTGCTCGACCGGGTCGCCGGCGAGCTCGCCCGCTGTGCCCGCGAGGTCGACACCGTGCGGACCGACGCCTCCCGGGCCGTCACCGCGATCGGACGCGCGTGGGGCGGTGCCGACGCCGACCGCGTCGCCGACGACTGGCGCCGGGCCTCCGCGCACCTGACGGTCCTCGGCACGCGCCTCGACGACCTCGCTTCCCGCCTCCGTGAGAACGCGCGGGCCCAACGCGGTGCGAGCGACGCCACCGGTGGCAGCGGGGCGCCCGCGCTGCCGTGGCCCTTCGGCGGGGGTGGTGTTCCGGGCTTCCCCTTCGCGCCCACCCCGGGCGGGAGCCAGGCCTCCGAGCCGCTGGCCGTCCAGACCCGCGGCACCGAGCCGCAGCCGATCGACCTCGAGCTGGCTCACCTCGCACAGGGCGTCTACGACGGCAAGGGCACCGACCGCTTCACCCCCGTCGCCGACGACGACCTGCGGGAGCTCGGCATCGACCCGTCGCGGCTCACCGGCCCGGGCGGCTTCCAGGCCCAGGTGTACCGCGACGCCGACGGCGGCTACGTCCTCGCCTTCGCCGGCACCGACCCGACCAGCGTCAGCGACTGGGCCACCAACGTCCAGCAGGGCACCGGGCAGCTGAGCGCCCAGCACCTGCAGGCCATCCGTCTCGCCCAGTCCCTCGGGACGGCGGTCGGTCCCGACCACCTCGTCCTCACCGGGCACTCGCTCGGCGGCGGACTCGCCAGCACCGCTGCGGCCGCCACCGGTGACCCGGCCGTCACCTTCAACGCGGCCGGCGTCCACCCCAACACCCTGCTCGCCGCGGCCGCGCTCGGCGGCAGCCACCTCGGGGTCGCCGCCGACCAGGTCCGCAACTACCATGTGCGCGGCGAGCTGCTGACGACGCTGCAGAACCCCCTCGGGTCCTTCGTCGACCACGTGCCCTTCGGCATCGGCGACAACGCCCTCGCCCCCGACGCCCTCGGCACGCAGATCGCCCTCGTCCCCGCGGCCGGGCCGCGCGTGTCGGTGTCGGGATGGGCAGCGCTCAGCCCCGTCGTCGGCGCCATCGACATCGCGACCGACCTCGGCGGCTGGTCGGTGCACGAGCACCAGGCACCCTCGGTCATCGACGCCATGGAGGCGAGCACCTTCTTCGGCAAGCAGTGACGCCGCGGCTACCACCGAGCCACGCTGCGGCACAGGCTAGGTGGCTCAGGCGAGCTCGAGCCGGTCGACCACGAGGTCGGCGATGGCCAGGGACGCCGTGGCCGCCGGGGACGGCGCGTTCCGGATGCAGAACACCGCCCCGACCCGGCTGAAACGGAAGTCCTCGACGAGCGAGCCGTCGCCGTCCATCGCCTGGGCCCGCACGCCGGCCGGCGCAGGCAGCACGTCGGACCGGCGCAGCTCGGGCACGTAGCGACGGACGCGGCCCACGTAGGTTCGCCGGCTCAGCGACCCGGCCACCTCGTGCAGCCCGGTGCGCACGTTGGCCCGGGCGAAGCGTCGGAACCCCGGCGAGGCCACCAGCTCGCGCAGCTGCGACGCGTCGACGTCCCCGCGCCGGTAGCCCTCGCGGGCCGTGGCCAGCACGGCATTCGGCCCGAGCAGCACCTCGCCGTCGGTGCGGCGAGTCAGGTGCACGCCGAGGAAGGGGTAGCGCGGGTCGGGCACCGGGTAGACGAGCCCGCGCACCAGGTGACGCGCCTCGGGCCGCAGCCGCAGGTACTCACCGCGGAAGGGCACGATGCGCGG
>JAEXXY010000150.1 GCA_023451855.1 Actinomycetes bacterium | reverse complement strand
CGCCGGCGACCAGCGCGCCTGGCTGGCCGACAGCCTGCGCGACGTCGACGAGTCGCCCGACGCCGCGGCCCACCGGGTCGCCGACTCCCGTCTGCACCTGGCGATCGCGACGCTGTCCGGCTCCCCGATGCTCGTCGACGCCGTGACCCGCGCGCAGGCGGCGCTGCACGACATGCTGACGGCGATCCCCGTCCTGACCCGCAACATCGAGCACTCGAACAGCCAGCACCACGACGTCGTCGCGGCGATCCTGCGAGGCGACCCGGAACGCGCCCGGGCCGTCATGGAGGAGCACTGCGACGCCACCTCCGCCCTTCTGCGCGGCCTCATCGGATAGGACAGCCCACATGGCAGCAGCCCCGACGCTCACCCTCGACCAGCTCCGCTCCGACATCGAGGCGGGCACGGTCGACACCGTCGTCGTCGCCTTCACCGACATGCAGGGCCGGCTCACCGGCAAGCGCCTGCACGGCCACTACTTCCTCGACCACGTGCTCGAGGCCGGCACCGAGGGGTGCAACTACCTGCTCGCCGTCGATGTCGACATGAACACCGTCGACGGCTACGCCATCTCCTCGTGGGAGCGCGGCTACGGCGACATGATGTTCGACCTCGACCTGTCGACGCTTCGCCGCACGCCGGGGGCGCCACACTCGGCCACGATCCAGTGCGACCTGAGCTGGCTCGACGGCAGCGGCCCGGTGCGCCAGTCACCCCGGCAGGTGCTCAAGGCGCAGGTCGACAAGGCGGCCGGGATGGGCTTCCGGGCGTTCTGCGGCACCGAGCTGGAGTTCATCGTGTTCGAGGACTCCTTCGACACGGCCTGGGACCGCGGCTACCGGGGCATGACGCCGGCCAACCGCTACAACGTCGACTACTCGATCCTCGGCGGCGACCGCGTCGAGCCGCTGCTGCGCGAGATCCGCAACGAGATGTACGCGGCGGGCGCGACCGTCGAGGGCGCGAAGGGGGAGTGCAACCTCGGCCAGCACGAGATCGCGTTCCTGTACGACGAGGTCGTGCGCACCTGCGACAACCACGTCATCTACCGCAACGCGGCCAAGGAGATCGCGGCCCGGCGCGGCCAGTCGCTGACCTTCATGGCCAAGTACGACGAGCGCGAGGGCAGCTCGTGCCACGTGCACCTGTCGCTGCGTGGCACCGATGGCGAGATCGTCTTCGCCGACGAGGACCGTTCCCACGGGCAGAGCGCCGTCTTCGACCACTTCATCGCCGGAGTCCTGGCGACGATGCGCGACTTCACGTACTTCTACGCCCCGAACATCAACTCCTACAAGCGGTTCCAGCCCGGCAGCTTCGCCCCCACTGCCGTCGCCTGGGGCCACGACAACCGCACCTGCTCGCTGCGCGTCGTCGGTCACGGGGCGGGGATGCGCGTCGAGAACCGCCTGCCGGGTGGTGACATGAACCCCTACCTCGGCGTCGCGGCGATGCTCGCCGGCGGCCTCCACGGCATCGAGCAGGAGCTCGCCCTCGAGGACGCCTTCGAGGGCAACGCCTACACCTCCGGCAAGCAGCGGGTGCCCTCCTCGTTGCAGGAGGCGCGCGACCTGCTGGACCGCTCGGAGCTGGCTCGAACGCTGTTCGGCGACGACGTCGTCGCGCACTACGTCAACGCGGCCGACGTCGAGATCACCGCCTTCAACGCCGCGGTCACCGACTGGGAGCGGCGCCGCGGCTTCGAGCGCCTCTGACCACCGAAACCCCACCCACCCACGATGCGGTTCGAGGTATTCCGCGACTCCCGGGAGTCGCGGAATACCTCGAACCGGGAGGACCTGGAGCGACATGACCCAGACGCACGACGTCATCAACCCGGCCACCGAGCAGGTGGTGCGCTCCGTCGAGCTCGCCTCCCTCGAGGACGCCGACGCCGCGATCGCGCGCGCCGCCGCGGCCTTCCCGGCGTGGCGCGACGTGGCACCGGGCGACCGGGCGCTGCTGCTGCGGCGGTTCTCCGACCTCGTCGGCGAGCACCAGGAGGAGCTGGCGCGGCTCGAGGTCGAGAACGCCGGCCACACGATCGGCAACGCCCGCTGGGAGGCCGGCAACGTCCGTGACGTCCTCGCGTACTACGCCGGGGCCCCGGAGCGGAACCTCGGGCAGCAGATCCCGGTCGCGGGCGGAATCGACGTGACCTTCCGCGAGCCTCTCGGGGTCGTCGGGATCATCGTGCCGTGGAACTTCCCGATGCCGATCGCCGGCTGGGGGTTCGCGCCCGCGCTCGCGGCCGGCAACACCGTCGTGCTCAAGCCGGCCGAGCTGACGCCGCTCACGGCGATGCGGCTCGGCGAGCTCGCCCTGGAGGCAGGCCTGCCCGAGGGCGTCTTCACCGTCGTGCCGGGCAAGGGCTCGGTCGTGGGGGAGCGGTTCGTCACCCACCCCCTGGTGCGCAAGGTCTGCTTCACCGGCTCCACGGAGGTGGGCCAGCGGATCATGCGCGGCGCGGCCGACCAGCTCAAGCGGGTCACGCTCGAGCTCGGCGGCAAGAGCGCGAACGTCGTGTTCGGCGACGCCGACCTCGAGCTCGCCGCGGCCCGCGCGCCCTACGGCGTCTTCGACAACGCGGGCCAGGACTGCTGCGCCCGCAGCCGGATCCTCGTGCAGCGCAGCGTCTTCGACCGGTTCATGGAGCACTTCGAGACGGCCGTGCGCGGCGTCGTCGTCACCGACCCGAGCGACGAGGCCTCGGAGATGGGGCCACTCATCAGCGCCGACCAGCACGCCCGCGTCCGCTCCTACGTAGAAGACGCGTCCGACCGCGTCGAGGTGGCCTTCCGCGGCGAGGCCCCGGACGGGGCGGGGTACTGGTACGCACCCACGGTCGTGCTGCCGCGGGCCACCAGCGACCGAGTCTGGCAGGAGGAGGTGTTCGGCCCGGTCGTGGCAGTCATGCCGTTCGACGACGAGGCCGACGCGGTGGCCAAGGCCAACGACACCGCCTACGGGCTCTCGGGGTCGATCTGGACGCGCGACGTCGGCCGCGCCCTTCGGGTTGCCCGCGGCATCGAGGCGGGCAACCTCTCGGTGAACTCCCACAGCAGCGTGCGTTACTGGACGCCGTTCGGCGGGTTCAAGCAGAGCGGCATCGGTCGCGAGCTCGGCCCGGACGCGCTCGAACCCTTCACCGAGGTCAAGAACGTCTTCATCTCGAGCGACTGAACACACCAGCCGACACACGACTGGACACGACGAGAACCACCGGACGGCAAGGAAAGAGGACTCATGGCAGGCAGGCTCGACGGCAAGGTCGCGATCGTCACGGGCGGGTGCTCCGGCATCGGCCTGGCCACGGTGCGGCGCTTCGCCGAGGAGGGCGCGAAGGTCGTCATCGGCGATCTCGACGAGGTCAACGGCCCCCGCATCGCGCAGGAGGTGGGCGGCACATTCGTGCGGACCGACGTCGTGAGCAAGGAGGACGTCGACGCGCTCTTCCGCACGGCGAAGGACGTGTACGGCTCGGTCGACATCGCCTTCAACAACGCGGGCATCTCCCCGCCCGAGGACGACTCGATCCTCGACACCGACCTCGACGCCTGGCGCAAGGTGCAGGAGGTCAACCTCACGTCGGTCTACCTGTGCTGCAAGGCCGCCCTGCCCTACATGCTCGAGCAGAAGAAGGGCTCGATCATCAACACCGCCTCGTTCGTGGCAGTCATGGGAGCGGCGACGAGCCAGATCTCCTACAGCGCGAGCAAGGGCGGTGTGCTGTCGATGAGCAGAGAGCTCGGCGTGCAGTTCGCCCGAGAGGGCGTTCGCGTCAACGCACTCTGCCCGGGACCGGTCAACACACCGCTGCTGCAGGAGCTCTTCGCCAAGGACGAGGAGCGGGCCGCGCGCCGGCTCGTCCACGTGCCGATGGGCCGGTTCGGCGAGCCCGAGGAGATGGCCAACGCCGTGCTCTTCCTCGCCTCCGACGAGTCGAGCTTCATCACGGCCTCGACGTTCCTCGTCGACGGCGGCATCTCCGGCGCGTACGTCACCCCGCTCTGACGCTTGCGGCAGCAACCAGGAGGAGCCTTGTCCGACAGCTCGGTTCGCCCGATCATCGGCATCACCGCCTACGTCGAGCCCGCGACGCGCGGCGACTGGGCCGATGTGCCCTCGGCCCTCGTGCCGCACAGCTACGTGCGCAAGGTCGAGGAGGCCGGTGGGATCGCCCTGCTCGTCCCGCCTCGGCTGGACGGCTCCGAGGACCTCGTGCGCGAGGTCCTCGGGCGGCTCGACGGTCTCGTCATCGCGGGTGGTGCCGACGTCGCGCCCGAGCTGTACGACGCCGAACGGCACCCGACGGTGCAGGCCTCGCGCCCGGACCGCGACGCCACCGAGGTGGCCCTGGCCCGCGCCACGGGCGAGCTCGACCTGCCGCTCCTCGGCATCTGCCGCGGCATGCAGGTGATGGCGGTGGCCGCAGGCGGGCGGCTCGAGCAGCACACGCCCGAGCGCGTCGGGCACGACGACCACTCGCCGGGCCCCGCGACGTACGGACGTCACCCGGTGCACACCGTGGCCGGCACCCGCGTCGCGGAGGTGCTCGGGGCATCGGTCGACGTGCCGAGCTACCACCACCAGTCGGTCCTCAGCCACCCGGGCTACGTCGCGTCGGCCTGGGCCGACGACGGCACCCTCGAGGCGATGGAGGACCCGTCCGGCTCCTTCCGTCTCGCAGTCCAGTGGCACCCCGAGGAGGGTGAGGACCCACGGCTGTTCGAGGCGCTCGTCGCCGCGGCCCGGTTGCGTGCCGAGGGCAGGTCGACGCGTGGCTGAGCACGCGCCCTTCGTCTCCGCGACGGCCGGGGGCGCCGCTCCCGCGCTCCCGGTCGTCGCGGTGTCCGCCCACGAGGAGCACGTCGTGCGCCCGGGGGAGCACGAGCCGTCCTCGGTGCGACTTGCGAGCAGCCGCTACGTCGACGCGCTCGCACGCGTCGGTGCCGTGGCGCTGCTCGTCCCCGCCCGCGGCGACCTCGACGCCGCGACGGCCCGACGCGTCGTGGCGTCGGTCGACGCGCTGGTGCTCACCGGCGGCGGCGACATCGCCGGCCACTGGTTCGGCGAGCCGGACCACCCGGACATCGGCCCGGTCGACGCGGCCCGCGACGTCACCGAGCTCGCACTGGCTCGAGCGGCGCTCGAG
>JAEXXY010000088.1 GCA_023451855.1 Actinomycetes bacterium | reverse complement strand
GCGTCGACCGTGCCCGACGCGTCCGTGGCGCCGGACGCGTCGGCGGGCGTCACGCGAGGCTCCCGTCGGTCAGCGCGGGGCTCGGCCGGTACCGGCCGCCGGGGAACGCGGCGTCGAGCTCGGCGACCTGCCGGGCCACGACGTCGAACCCGATCTCGCGGCCCCACGCGATGGGGCCCTTCGGGTAGCGCGTGCCGAGGCGCATCGCGACGTCGACGTCCTCGGCGCTCGCCTCCCCGCGGTGCACGAGGTCGACGGCCTCGTTGACGAGCATCGCGAGCGTCCGGGCCAGGGGGTCGGTCTCGAGGGGCCCGCCGACGAGACGCGCTGCGAGGTCCAGGTCGGGCTCGGCGTCGGTCGGGGCCCCGTCGGCGCCGTAGGTGTAGACCCCGGCGCCGGTCTTGCGGCCGAGGCGACCTGCCTCCACGAGCCGGCGCTGCAGGTCGGTGGGGGTGTAGCGCTCGTCGTGGCCGGTCTGCTCCCACACCGACCTGCCGACCGCGAGGTTGACGTCCTGGCCGATGAAGTCGGTCAGCTCGAGTGGGCCCATCGGGAAACCGCCCTTCTCGCGCAGGATCCAGTCGACGGTCGCGGCGTCGGCGACGCCCGCCCCGACCATGCGCTGGGCCTCGCCGTAGAACGGCCGCGCCACGCGGTTGACGATGAAGCCCGGCGTCGACGCGCACCGCACCGGCGTCTTGCCCCACGCCTCCATGAGCGTCGTGACGTGCTCGACGTAGGCGCGCGAGGTGGCCGAGCCGTGGATGACCTCGACGAGGCGCATGACCGGCGGCGGGTTGAAGAAGTGCAGGCCGAGGACGCGCTCGGGGTCGGTGACATCGCGCGCGATGTCGTCGATGTCGATGCTGCTCGTGTTCGTCGCGAGGACGGTCGTCGAGGGCTGGTGCTCGGCGAGCTGGGCGAAGAGGCTGCGCTTGAGGTCGAGGTTCTCCGGGGCGGCCTCGATGACGAGCGCGCACTCGGGCAGGCCCTCGATGCCGTCCTGGGCGACGATGCGCCGCAGGGCCGCGGACGCCTGCTCGATGCGGCCCTTCGCGACGAGGCGTTCGAGCGAGGCCTCGATCCTCTCCCGGGCCGACGCGGCGGCACCCGGCACGACGTCGACGAGGACGACCTCGTGCCCGGCGACCGCGGCGACCTGTGCGATGCCGGACCCCATCGCGCCCGCGCCGATCACGGCGACGCGCCCGAAGGAGCTCGTCGGCACGTCCTCTCCGGTCGAGGCGCGGCCGTCGGTCCGTGTGCTCGTGTCGAGGTCGGATTCCATGGCCCCATCCTGCCCACATGTCGAGGGTGCCGGGAGCCGGGGCCGGGAGCGCTCGACGGCTGTCGCCATGATCCGGCACACGCCGCGCTACTAGCATCGTGGGCGTGACTGCACCGGCAACGACGCCCGCCACCCACCCGCTGCTCGACCGCCACGCCGGCGTCCTCGACGAGATCCGTCAGGCGCTGGCCGGCCGCACGTACTACTCGCGCTACCCCGAGTCGCCGAGTCCCCGCGTCTACGGGGAGGACGCCGCGAAGGAGGGCCTCGCCGCCCACGAGGCGCACCTCGGCGCGCCGTTCGCGGCGCTCGCGAGCCAGCCGACCGACGGCACGACCGTCGGGAGCGAGGTGTCGCCGTACGGCCCGGCCCTCGATGTCACCTACCCGGTGCTCGACCTCGACGCCGGCCTCGACGCGGCGCGGGCGGCGATGACCGCCTGGCGCGACGCCGGCCCGCAGGTCCGGGCGGCCGTGTGCGTCGAGATCGTCGACCGCGTCAACGCGCGCTCCTTCGAGATCGCGAACGCCGTCATGCACACCTCGGGGCAGCCGTTCGTCATGTCGTTCCAGGCCGGCGGCCCGCACGCCCAGGACCGCGCCGTCGAGGCCGTCGCGGCCGGGCTCGTCGAGCAGGAGCGCGTGCCGGCGTCGGTCGTCTGGGAGAAGCCGGGCAAGGACCGCGAGGGCAACCCGGCGCCGCTGCGGATGCAGAAGGACTACCGCATCGTGCCGCGCGGCGTCGCGCTCGTCATCGGCTGCAACACCTTCCCGACGTGGAACGCCTACCCGGGCATCTTCGCCTCGCTCGTCACCGGCAACGCCGTCGTCGTCAAGCCGCACCCCCGGGCCGTGCTGCCGCTCGCGATCACCGTGGAGATCGCCCGCTCGGTGCTGGCCGACGCCGGCTTCGACCCCGCACTCGTGCAGCTCGCCCCCGAGGCCGATGGTCAGGGCCTGGCCAAGGTGCTCGCCGAGCGGCCCGAGGTCGCGATCATCGACTACACCGGTGGCCCGACGTTCGGCGCGTGGCTCGAGGAGCACGGCGCCGCGCTCGGCAAGCTCGTCTACACCGAGAAGGCCGGCCTCAACACCGTCGTCGTCGACTCCACCGACAACCTGCGTGGCACGCTCGGCAACCTCGCCTTCAGCCTGACGCTCTACTCCGGCCAGATGTGCACGGCCCCGCAGAACCTCTACGTGCCCGCCGGCGGCGTCGACACCGACGAGGGCCACCTGTCCTTCGAGGAGTTCGGCGAGAGGCTCGCCGGCGCCGTGTCGCGCCTCACCGGCGACGACGCCAAGGCCGTCGAGCTGCTCGGCGCGACCGTCAACGACCAGGTGCGCACCAACGCCGACTCGCTCGACGACCTCGCCGGCGACGCGGAGGGACGCGTCGTGCTCGAGTCCCGACGCGTCGTGCACCCCGCGTGGCCCGGCGCCGTCGTGCGCGCCCCCGGGCTCGTCGCCGTCGACGTCGCCCGCGAGGACGTCTACACCCAGGAGTGCTTCGGCCCGGTCGGCTTCCTCATCCGCACCGCATCGACCGACCAGTCGCTGGCCCAGCTCGCCGACACCGTCCGCGAGCACGGCGCCATGACCGCCGCGGTCTACTCGACGTCCGAGGACGTGCTCGACCGCGCCCGCGAGGCCGCGGCCGACGGCGGGGTCGCGCTGTCGGAGAACCTCACCGGCCAGGTGTTCGTCAACCAGACCGCCGCGTTCTCCGACTTCCACGGCACCGGCGCCAACCCGGCCGCCAACGCCGCGTACACGGACGCGGCGTTCGTCGCGAACCGGTTCCGCGTCATCACCTCCCGCAGGCACGTGTGACCGCTGACGAGGGAGTCCGGCGGCCTTCCGACGCGGTGGACGCGTCGGGGGCCGTCGGCGCGTCGGAGGTGTCGGGCACGGCGGGCGCGCCGTTCGTGCCCGCCGATCGGGCTGCCCTGCAGCGCAAGGTGGTCCGCACGCTCGTCGGGTCGCAGGTGCTCGGCGGCGTGGGCATGGCCTGTGGCATCGCGGTCGGTGCCCTCATCGCCGAGGACCTCAGCGGCACCGAGGCGCTCGCCGGTGTAGGCACCACCTCGCAGGTGCTCGGAACGGCGCTGCTCACCATCCCGGTCGCGCGCGCGACGGCGGCCAGGGGTCGACGCGTCGGCCTGCGGCTCGGCCTGTCGGTGGCGTTCGTCGGGGCCGCGCTCGTGCTCGTCGCTGCCGTGCTGCGCTCGTTCCCGCTCTTCGTCGTCGGCATGTTCCTCTTCGGTGGCGGTACGACGGCCAACAACCAGACGCGCTACGCCGCGGCCGACCTCGCCGAGCCCGCGCGTCGCGGCCGCGACCTGTCGATCGTCGTGTGGGCCACGACCATCGGCTCGGTCGCCGGGCCGAACCTCGTCGGCCCGGGCAAGGCCGTCGCGCACGCCCTCGGGCTGCCCGAGCTCGCCGGCGTCTTCACGTTCTCGCTCGTCGGGTTCGCCCTCGCCTGGCTCGTCGTCGACCGCCTCCTGCGGCCTGACCC
>JAEXXY010000129.1 GCA_023451855.1 Actinomycetes bacterium | reverse complement strand
GTACCTGACGCATGACTTCCCGGTGCTGCAGGCAGGGCCGACGCCCCGCGTCGAGCTCGACGACTGGGCCTTCACCATCAGGACCGAGGGTGGACAGGAGCACGCCTGGACGTGGCCCGAGATGCAGGCGCTCTCGCAGGAGACGCCGACCGTGGACATCCACTGCGTGACGAAGTGGTCCAAGCTCGGCACCTCGTGGCGCGGTGTCTCCCTCGACACCTTCCTCGAGGACGTCGACACCGCAGCGGAGTTCGCGCTCGTGCGCTCCTACGACGGGTACACGACGAACCTGCCGCTCGAGGACCTGCTCGACGGGCAGGCCTGGGTCGTCCACGAGTTCGAGGGCGAGGCGCTCGAGCCGTGGCACGGCGGCCCGGCCCGGCTCCTCGTCCCGCACCTCTACTTCTGGAAGTCGGCAAAGTGGGTCAGTGGCATCGACCTGCTCCTCGATGACGAGCCGGGGTTCTGGGAGCAGCTGGGCTACCACGAGTACGGCGACCCGTGGCGCGAGCAGCGCTACGCCGGCGACTGAGGCTGCCCCCGGGATGGCACGCGTGACGTGGCAGGTGGCCTACCTCGTGTCCCATAGGGACGAGACGCCGGACGCGGTGACCCTCGTCCTCGGGGTGCCCGAGTGGCCCGGGCACCTGCCGGGCCAGCACGTCGACGTCCGGCTCACCGCGCCGGACGGCTACTCTGCGCAGCGCTCCTACTCGCTCGCGGCACCGGACCGCGGCGCCCAGGTCGAGCTGACGGTGCAGGTGGTGCCGGACGGGGAGGTCTCCGCGTTCCTCGCGCGGGACTACGCGGTCGGCGACCCGGTGGAGCTGCGTGGGCCGGTGGGTGGCTGGTTCGTGTGGCGCCCCGACACCGACGCGTCCGCCGAACCGGTGCTGCTGGTCGGTGGCGGGTCCGGGGTGGTCCCCCTCATGGCGATGGTGCGGGCCCGACACAAGTCGGGCAGCGCGGCGCCGATGCACCTCGTCTACTCGGTGCGCACGCCGGCCGACGTGTTGTACGCGGCTGAGCTCGAGCGTCGGGGGCGCCTCGACGACGGACTGACGGTGACCCTCGCGTACACACGGTCCGCACCCGAGGGCGACGCGCGTGGCGCGCAACGCATCACCGCCGACGAGCTCGCCGCGTGGGCGCCGGTCCAGTCCGGGCAACGGGTGTACGTCTGCGGGCCCACGGGATTCGTCGACGCGGTCGCGGACGCGCTCGTCGACCTCGGTCACGACGAGCACACGATCAGGACCGAGCGGTTCGGTCCGAGTGGAGGGTGACATGACGGGTCACGACGACGGGCGAAGCACACGGGCCCTCGACGGGAACGTGCTGGCAGGACAGCTCGGGGAGGTGTTCGGCGTCGACATCACGAGCGCGACGGTGCTGTGCGTCGGGTGCGGACGCCAGCAGTGCGTCGCCGAGCTCGTCCTCTACGAGACGGGAATGGGCTCGACGGCGCGGTGCCGCGGGTGCGGTGCGGTCGTGCTGCGAGCGGCCGTGATCCGCGACGAGGTCGTGCTCGACCTCCGGGGCACGCGCACCCTGCGCGTCTCGCTGCCCGTGGCGGACTGACGCCGGTGCGATGGCGCGCCGCGCCGACCGAGTTCGTGCATCGTGGCCGGCCGGGAGTAACGGTGGGCGCGGCGACCTTGTACCGGCATGCGCCACGACTCGTTCACGCTGACCCGGACCCTGCCCGCCGCACCGTCTGCGGTCTGGGCCGCCTTCGCCGACGACGCGACCCGACGCCGGTGGATTCGGCTTCCGGGATCCGGCGCGACGTTCGAGCACGACTTCCGGATCGGCGGCGGCGAGCGGGCCACCGCCTCGTTCACGACGCTCGACCAGCCGACCGAGCTGCTCGAGAACGAGTCGCACTACCTCGAGCTGCTGCCCGACCGGCGACTCGTCTTCGCCTACCGCGCGGCGGTCGACGGCGTCGTCCGGTGGGCGTCGCTGGTGACCGTCGAGCTCGAGCCGGCCACGCGGGAGGACGGCGCCGAGGCGACCGAGCTCACCTGGACCGAGCAGGTGGCGCTGCTCGTACCCAGCGAGAGCGACGGCAGCGTCGACCTCGCCCACCTGCGCGGCGGCATCCAGCTCCGCCTCAACGCCCTGACCCTCGCGGTCAGCTGACCGGATCCTGACGTAGCCGCCTCCGCGAGCCAGCCGCAGACCCTGAGGTCAGCCGCACACCGCGCCCGGTGTGTCGCCAGCCACGGCGGGTGCCGGCCCCGGGCACGCAAGTCTGAATCAACAGGCACGACCGGCTTTTCCCGGACTGGCGGGCTCACTCCTGGCAAGCTGCGTCGGTGACCACAGGGGACGACAGCCTGCTCGAAGGACTCTACGAAAGCCTCATCACGCGAGCCCTCGAAGAACGACTCGAGCGCGCGACGGCCCTCGACGTTCGGCGCGGTTCCATCGACGACGCGGATCAGCCCGAGATCCTGGCACGCCACATCGGGGACGTCACTCTTCGAGCCCTACGTGAAGAGAGGCGCCCCGAGCGTCGCCTGGACCTCGTCAACAGGCTCGTCGAGGCAGTGGGTGCTGTCGAGTATTCCCTGACTGCAGCACACCAACTGCTCGCCGTCTCTGCGCCACCCGGGCCGGGGTATCGGTCGCAAACCTTCACCGAGCGCCCATCGACGCCTCTGTCGGAGGCAGCCCTTCTGACCAACGCCTCCGGGGAACCGGGACTCGGTCATGAGGTGCGCGCCGAACTTGCCAGTGCCGACAACGTCGATGTGATCATGGCCTTCGTCAAGTGGTACGGCCTTCGTCTCTTCGAGGCGCAGTTGACGGCTCTGCGGGCTCGGGGCGTTCGCCTCCGGGTCATCACCACGACCTACATGGGAGCCACCGAGCGAGCCGCCGTGG
This sequence comes from Actinomycetes bacterium, assembly GCA_023451855.1. Taxonomy (GTDB): domain Bacteria; phylum Actinomycetota; class Actinomycetes; order Actinomycetales; family Dermatophilaceae; genus Monashia. The sequence continues at coordinate 3,625 of JAEXXY010000129.1, read as the reverse complement.
ACCGGCTGGTCCGGGACTTCGGGGCCGATGTCAAGATCCAATACGACGCCCAGCGCACGAGGCTGCACGCCAAGGCGTGGCTCTTCCGGCGCAACACCGGCTTCGACACCGCCTACGTCGGGTCGAGCAATCTGTCGCGAGCCGCGATGCTCGACGGCGTGGAATGGAATGTCCGGCTCTCGGCCATCTCCACCCCCGCACCACTCGCGAAGTTCCGCGCCACCTTCGACAGCTACTGGAACGACCCGTCGTTCGAGTCCTACGACCCTGATGTTGACCGCGATCGCCTCGACGACGCCCTCGCGGAGGCTGCTGGCAGACGTGTGCACGATCGAGTGACCCTGACGTTGTCCGGCCTGGAGGTTCGGCCGTACGCCTACCAGCAGGAAATGCTCGATCAGCTGAACGTCGAACGCGTCGTCCACGACCGTCATCGGAACTTGGTCGTCGCGGCGACGGGCACGGGCAAGACCGTCGTGGCCGCACTTGACTATCGCCGGCTCGCGTCAGGCTCCGCGGCAGCGCCGCGACTCTTGTTCGTCGCGCACCGGCGCGAGATCCTCCAACAATCGCTGCGCACCTATCGCGAAGTACTGAATGATGCCGGATTCGGAGAGCTGTACGTCGACGGGCTCCGCCCCGAACGGTGGGACCACGTCTTCGCCTCCATCCAGTCGCTGTCCTCCTACGGAGTCGGCAATGTCCCGCCACACGCGTACGAGGTCGTGGTCATCGACGAGTTCCACCACGCCCAGGCACAGACCTACCGACGCCTCCTCGAGCATCTGCAGCCACGGGAGCTGCTGGGCATGACTGCTACACCGGAGCGTGGCGATGGCCTCGACGTCCGCACCTTCTTCGAGGGCCGCACAGCCGCCGAACTCCGCCTCTGGGATGCCCTGAAGGCTGACCTGCTGACCCCGTTCCACTACTTCGCGATCGCGGATGGGGTGGATCTCACCCGCGTGGACTGGAAGGCCGGGGCCTACGACACCGCCGACCTGTCGAACCTGTTCACCGGCAATGACGCTCGCGCGCGCATCGTGCTCAAGGCGATCCGGGACAAGATCGCCGACCTGAACACGATGAAGGCGTTGGCGTTCTGCGTCTCCCGGGACCATGCCCGGTACATGGCCCGAATCTTCAACGCGGCCGGCATTGCCTCCGCCGCAGTTCTGGGCGACACGGCAACGTCTGAGCGCGACGCGGCCGTACAGGGACTGAAGGACGGCAGCGTTCAGGTCCTGTTCGCTGTGGACGTCTTCAACGAGGGCGTCGACGTGCCAGCCATCAACACTGTCCTGTTCCTGCGCCCCACCGAAAGCTCCACGGTCTTTCTCCAACAGCTGGGGCGAGGACTGCGACGGGCCAAGGACAAGGCGGTTCTGACGGCCTTCGACTTCGTCGGTCACCACCGCAAGGAGTTCCGCTTCGATCAGCGATTCCGCGCGATGACCGGCAGTACGCGTGCCGCCCTTCAGCGCGACATCGAGCACGGCTTTCCGTTCCTGCCCGCAGGTACGCAGATCGTGCTCGACCAGCAGAGCCAGGACCTCGTCCTTGAGAACATCCGCAGTCAGGTCACGACACGATGGGCTGCGATCGCGGCCGAACTCCGTGCGCATCCGACGGACAACCTGGGCACGTTCCTCGAGGAGTCCGGAGTCGAACTGTCCGACGTGGTGCGGGCGGACCGCTCCTGGACCCGGCTGCGACGAGAAGCCGGAATGGAGGTCCCCCGCGGCGGGGCTCACGAGAAGCATTTGCTCAAGCGGGTGCGTGCCCTCTGCCACGTCGATGACGCCGAACGCGCCGCTACCTATCTCGTCTGGCTCGGCCCGCAGGCGCCCCGCTACGACGCTGCTGACCCGGCGCTTCAGGCCTACGGCCGCATGCTGTTCTTCTCCCTGTGGCCCGACGGAGGTGAGTTCGATTCCTACGAGGCGGGCTTGGCGGCACTGCGCAGCGAGCCCGCGGTTCTTCAGGACCTTCAGGCTGTCATCGCGCTGAGTCTGCGCTCCGCCGAGCGGATCACTTCGCCGCTGAGCGGGGAACTGGCGCCACGACCACTTCGGGTGCACGCCCGGTACACACGGGAGGAGCTGGTTGCCGCCCTTGACTACGTGGCCATCGACGGCCGTAAGCCAAACAGCTTCCGCGAAGGGGTGCTCTTTGCCCCGGAAGCGAGGTCTGACGCCTTCCTCGTCACCCTGAACAAGTCCGAGGCCGACTACTCGCCGACCACCATGTATCAGGACTACGCCATCAGCCCTGACCTGTTCCACTGGGAGTCCCAATCGGCGACGAGGGTGGCCTCCGTTACCGGCCAGCGGTACCTCCACCACCGGGAACGCGGCACTCATGTGCTCCTCTTCACGCGTCCACAAAAGGTCACCGCGCTTGGTACCGGCGCCCCGTACCTGTTCTTGGGCGAGGCCGACTACGTGGAACACCGAGGGGAGCGGCCGATCGCGATCACCTGGCAGCTTCGCGTCCCGATGCCGGCCGCTGACTTTGCCTCGGCGAGCGTGGTCGCCTAGGCGCGACCCGACCCATTCGCGGGCGCACTCAAGAAGCGAGAGGCCTGCCCCGGCGTCGGGACAGGCCTCAAGATGGTGGAGCCAAGGGGACTCGAACCCCTAACCCCCTGCTTGCAAAGCAGGTGCGCTACCAATTGCGCCATGGCCCCTGGCTCGCCGGACGCGTCCGGCGGGTGATGCAGGGAGGATCAGGACGAGGTGGTCGCCTCGTCGTGCGAGACCGGTGCGTCGGGCGTGACCGGCGAGACGGCGGGAGCCGAGACGTCGTCGGTGGCCTGCGTCCACAGGTCCTGCTCGGCCTGCTGCTGCTTGGCCTTGCGCCGCACGAACACGACGCCAGCGACGATCCCGGCGATGAGGGCGAGACGCTTGACCATTCGGGGATCCTCTCGTGGTGACGGTGATGGTGGGCCTAACAGGACTTGAACCTGTGACCTCTTCCTTATCAGGGAAGCGCTCTAACCGTCTGAGCTATAGGCCCATCGTCACCTTCGCGCGCCTGGTCGAACCCGTCGGGATCCGACGTCTGGGCTGACGACCGGACGCGATGGGAAACGTTACCGGATGCCCCCAGCTGTCTCCAAAACGGCCCCCGCCCGTGGGGGCGGGGGCCGTTCTGACGGGCTGCTATGGGCTCGATCCGACGCGTCAGTCGTCGGTCAGCGTCAGCTGCACGCCGCCGACGAGGGCGGAGCAGATGTTGTAGAGGAAGGCCATGACGGTCGCGATCGCCGTCATGAGGATGACGTCGATGACGCCGATGACGATCGACAGCGAGACGACGCGGCCGAAGCCGACGTAGTCCTTGATCGAGAACGGGTCGGACGTCGTGGTCTGCAGCGACTGGAGCACGCCCTCGATGTCGGTGAAGACGTTCATCGTCGACAGGATCATCCACAGCACGGCCGTGAGGACGACGCCGGCGATGCCGAGCGCCACCGAGAGCAGGAAGCTCATCTTCATGACCGACCACGGGTCGATGCGGGCCACGGCCAGGCGGACGCGTCGAGGGCCCTTGGCCTTGCGGGCGGCGCCCGTCGGGCGCACCGCGGCCGTGGCCGCCGTGGCCGGGCCGGTCCCTTGGG
>JAEXXY010000066.1 GCA_023451855.1 Actinomycetes bacterium | reverse complement strand
GGCCGACACCTCGCCGGCACTCGCGGCCCCGGGCAGCAGGGCGCGTCCGGCCAGGGCCACGCCGGCGGCGAGGAACGGCATCGCGAAGTAGTCGGTGTACGGCACGGCCAGCCACGGGCTCGTCCCGACGAGCACGAGCGTCACCAGCTGGGCGCCGATGGCGGCTCCCGGCCCCCTCGCGCGGCGCACGAGCGCGTCGACGGCGAGCAGCGTCGCCGCGACGCAGGCGCCGGTGAGGACGATGAGCACGGCGTCGGGCGACCAGCCCAGCCACGCGCCCACCTCGACCCCGGCACGGTCGATCGCGACGAGCGGCAGGTTGTTGGGGTAGAGCGACAGGTAGTCGTAGCCGCCGTCGCCGAGCGGACGTCCGGCGTGCAGGGCCCGCGCCAGGTCCATGACGACCCGGGCGTCCCACCCGTACTCGTAGCGTCCTGCGAGGGCGACGAGCGTCGCGACGACGCCGCCGACCACGGCCAGCACCGGACCGAGCCACCGCGCACGCACCCACCGCGGCGAGCGGGCGAATGCCGCCAGGGCCAGCAGCGCGAGGCAGGCCGGCACCACGACGTACCAGCGGTACGGGGTGTTGACGGCGCGCGGCGCGACGAGCCCGACGACGGCCACCGCGAGCAGACAGGCGCCGACGAGCCGGAGCAGCGTCCGGCCGAGGGCGGAGTCCATGGACGGTGACGCTATCTCACCCCGCGGCATCTCAGCCCGTGGCGCCGCCTGCGGCTGCCTCCTCGGCGATGCGGTCGCGGTAGGCGCGGTTGCACGCGGACACGACGGCCTTGAGCGAGGCCGTCACGATCGACGAGTCGACCCCGACACCCCAGAGCACTCGCGGGCCGATGGCGCACTCGACGTACGCCGCGGCCCGGGCGTCGCCACCGGCCGACAGGGCGTGCTCGGCGTAGTCGAGGACGCGCATGTCGGGGGTGCCCTCGATCGTCATGAAGGCGTCGAGGAAGGCGGCGATCGGGCCGTTGCCGCGACCGGTGATCGTGACCGGCTGACCGTGGTCGGTGACCGTCGCCTCGATGGTGCTCCCGCCGTCGACCGTCGAGTCGGTGACGACGTTGACGAGCTCGAACCGCCCCCACGGCTGGGCGGGGTTGGGCAGGTACTCGTCCTGGAAGCGTCCCCACAGCTCGGCGGGCGCGACCTCGCCGCCGTCCTGGTCGACGCCGCGCTGCACGACGCCGGAGAACTCGATCTGCAGCCGCCGCGGCAGGTCCATCTGGTGCTCGGACTTCATGATGTAGGAGACGCCGCCCTTGCCGGACTGGCTGTTGACGCGGACGACCGCCTCGTAGGAGCGGCCGAGGTCGTGCGGGTCGACGGGCAGGTAGGGGACGCCCCAGACGAGGTCGTCGACGCTCGTGCCCTTCTCCTTGGCCTCGACCTCCATCGCCTCGAAGCCCTTCTTGATGGCGTCCTGGTGCGAACCGCTGAACGCGGTGAACACGAGGTCGCCGCCGTAGGGGTGCCGCTCGCCGACGGGAAGCTGGTTGCAGTACTCGACGGTGCGGCGGATCTCGTCGATGTCGCTGAAGTCGATCTGGGGGTCGACACCCTGGCTGAAGAGGTTCATGCCGAGGGTGACGAGGTCGACGTTGCCGGTGCGCTCGCCGTTGCCGAAGAGGCAGCCCTCGATGCGGTCGGCGCCGGCCAGGTAGCCGAGCTCGGCCGCGGCCACACCCGTGCCGCGGTCGTTGTGCGGGTGCAGGCTGACGACGAGCGACTCGCGCCGGTCGAGGTGGCGCACCATCCACTCGATCGAGTCGGCGTAGACGTTCGGGGTGATCATCTCGACGGTGGCGGGCAGGTTGACGATCATCTTGTGGTCCGGCGTCGGGTCGATGACGTCGATGACCGCGTTGCAGATGCGCATCGCGAAGTCGAGCTCGGTGCCGGTGTAGGACTCGGGCGAGTACTCGTAGTAGATCGTCGTGTCGGGGATCGTCTCCTCGAGCTTCTTGATCAGGCGCGCACCCTGCACCGCGATGTCGATGATGCCGTCCTGGTCGAGGCCGAAGACGACGCGGCGCTGCAGGATCGAGGTCGAGTTGTAGAAGTGGACGATCGCCTCCTTCGCGCCGCGGATCGCGTCGAAGGTCCGCTCGATGAGGTGGTCGCGGCACTGGGTCAGCACCTGGATCGTCACGTCGTCGGGGATGTGCCCGCCCTCGATGAGCTCGCGGCAGAAGTCGAAGTCGGTCTGGCTCGCCGACGGGAAGCCGATCTCGATCTCCTTGTAGCCCATCTTGACGAGCAGCTGGAACATGCGCAGCTTGCGCTCGGAGTTCATCGGGTCGATGAGAGCCTGGTTGCCGTCGCGCAGGTCGACGGCGCACCAGCGCGGGGCCTGCTCGATGCGCTTGGTGGGCCACGTGCGGTCGGGCAGGTCGAACGGGATCTGCTCGTGGAACGGCACGTACTTGCCGAACGGCATTCCCGACGTCTGCTGGGGGTGGATCATCGCGTCACTCTCTTCGTCTGCGTTTCGCTCGGTGTCCGGCCGGACACGGGAAACTCCGCGACGAGGAGGGCCGGGATCAGGCCTCGTCGCGGCAGCGAAGAAGGAGGCTCACCGCACGCACGGCTTCACCGTATGCCGGTCAGCGCTCCGACGTCCACCCCTCGGGACCGCTGCCCGCATCCTGAGACTCGCGTCCCGCAGTGGAGACCGGCCGCATGCGGCTAGGCGTCGGGCTCGACCTCGGGAGCGGCGGCGGAACCGCCGAAGTCCGGGGGCACGACGCCCGGCACGCCCCATTCCACCATCGACTGCTCGGCGGCGAGGCTCCCCCGCGTGCCCGGCGGGTCGGTCACCCCGAAGCCCATGTCGTCACGGTCGGGCCCGAACGCCGCCCACCCACTCTCGAAGCCGAGCGGCAGGTGTCCGCGTGCGCCCGCATCCTGCTGCGCCCGGGCGTCGTCCGCCCCCTTTCCGAGCGACCGCCACACGCGCGCCTCAGCCGCGACGACGTCGAGCTCGGTCCACTCGCTCGCCTCGGCGGCCGAGAACCCCGCGGCCACCCAACGGACCCGACGCGCGGGTTCGATGCCGGCGGCGTCGAATGCCTGAGCCTCCTCGGGCGTCACCGTCGGGTCGGCGAGGACGAGCTCGCGCGCCTCCCGGGCGCCGAATCCGGCCTCCCGCCACCGGACGGCACGCGGCAGGTCGACGGCCTCCCACGCGGCGATGTCCTCAGCGGTGAAGCCGGACTCGAGCCAGGCCCGCACGTCCTCCGGCTCTCGCTCGAGCAGGACCGATGCGAGGCGCATCACCGGCGCGTCGGCCGGCAGACCGATCCGGCGCCACTCGACCGTGCGTTGCACGACATCTGCGCCGGCCGCCGCCGCCATGTGGGTCACCTCACACCACGAGTGGGCCTCGTCGGCCGACAGGCCGGCACCCCCCTCGTCCAGCGGCGCGGTGAGGCGTTCGACGTCGTCGGGCCCGAGCCCCAGCGCCACCCACCGGTCCACCTCCGGACCCGGGGCGTCGCGGCCTCGCCAGGCGCGTGCGGCCGCGGCCTCCGGCCGGGTCCAGCGGGCCCAGGCCTGCTCCTCGCTGCCCGACAGCACCCGGCGGGCGGCCTCCATGATCCCGCTCGGCTCCCAGCCGAGCTCGTCGTCGTCGCGCACCTGGCGCAGCAGCAGGAGCAGGCTCGCGACGCGCAGGTCGGGCCACGGTGACCGCAGCAGCCACAGCCGCCCGCGGGGCGGCACCGGCAGGCCGAGCGACCGCGCGGACCGGGC
>JAEXXY010000548.1 GCA_023451855.1 Actinomycetes bacterium | reverse complement strand
CCCTCGACCAGGTGCGGGCCATGCTCGACCAGGCGCTCGCCCAGGAGCGCGACGCCCTCGCCGGCGAGGAGGGCGACGCCGCCCGCCTCGCCGAGATGGACCTCGCGACGATCCCCGACGACGTCGCCGGGGCCGTTCGGGCGCTCGCCGACCACGAGTGGCACTCCGACGAGGCCCGCGCGACGTACGAGCAGATCCAGCAGCTGCTCCAGCGCGAGGTCGTCGGCGCGCAGTTCGAGGGGCTGCGCCAGGCGCTGTCGGGCGACAACCCGGAGGCGATGCAGGCCGTCAAGGACATGCTGGCCGACCTCAACGAGCTGCTCGCCGCGCACGCCCGCGGCGAGGACACCGACGACCGGTTCCGCGACTTCATGGACAAGCACGGCGAGATGTTTCCCGAGAACCCTACGAGCGTCGACGAGCTCATCGACGCCCTCGCCCGGCGCCAGGCCGCGGCCGAGCGGCTCCTCGCCTCACTCAGCCCCGAGCAGCGCGAGCAGCTGGCCCAGCTCATGGCCGACGCGCTCGGGGATCCCGACCTCGCCTCGCAGATGGCCCAGCTGTCCGACAACCTCCGTGCGCTGCGTCCGGGCCTCGACCGCTCGACGCCCGTGCGCCCCGGTCAGGGGCCGGAGTCGCTCGGCTGGGGCCAGGCCGTCGACGCCGTGGCCGAGCTCGCCGACCTCGAGCAGCTCGGCGAGCAGCTCGGCCAGTCGTACTACGGCGCGAGCCTCGACGACGTCGACGTCGAGCGCCTCGAGCAGTACCTCGGCGCCGACGCCGCCCGCGACATGGACCAGCTGCGCCGGCTCGAGCGCGAGCTCGAGCGTCAGGGCTACGTGTCCCGCGGCGACGACGGCCTGCGCCTGACTCCCCGCGCCGTCCGGCGGCTCGGCGAGACCGCCCTGCGCCGCGTCTTCGAGCACGTCGACGCCACCGGGCGCGGTGACCACGACGACCGCAGCGCCGGGCAGGCCGACGAGCTGACGGGGCTGTCGCGCCCGTGGGAGTTCGGTGACGAGCTGCCCATCGACACCGTGCGCACCGTCTCGAACGCCTTGCGCCGCAGCGCCGCCCACGCGAGTCCAAGTGCCCACTCGACCAGTGGTCACGACGATCGCGAGCGCGATCGCGACCGCCAGCGCGGGTCCGGCACCACCACTGCGTCGAGTGGGCACCTTCCCGCGCGGGTCGCGCTGCTCGTCGAGGACTTCGAGGTGGCCGAGACCGAGCGTCGGGCCCGAGCGGCCGTCGCGCTCTGCGTCGACATGTCGTTCTCGATGGTCCAGGAGGGGCGATGGGGGCCGATGAAGCAGACGGCACTGGCCCTGTCGCACCTCGTGCAGACCCGCTTCCGCCACGACGCCCTCGAGATCATCGGCTTCGACCTCGCCGCCCGGCGCCTCTCGCCCGTCGAGCTGACCGAGGCCGAGCCCGACTGGGTGCAGGGCACCAACCTCCAGCACGCCCTCATGCTCGCCTCGCGGCACCTGCGGAGGCACCCCGATGCCGAACCGGTCGTCCTCGTCGTCACGGACGGCGAGCCCACCGCGCACATCGACACCGACGGCCGGCCCTCGTTCCACTGGCCGGCCCTGCCCGAGACGGTCCGCGCCACCGTCGCCCAGGTCGACGAGCTGCGTCGGTCCGGGGCGACGCTCAACGTCTTCATGCTCGGCGAGGACCCCGGCCTCGCGCGGTTCGTCGACGCCGTCGCGCGTCGGGCCGGCGGACGCGTCTTCACCCCCGACGTGTCCCGGCTCGGCGAGTACGTCGTGGCCGACTACCTACGGGCCCGACGCGGACGCCGCTGACCGGCCGGGCGACGGATCGTCAGGAGGCACCGTGGGCAAGGTCGTGGCATCGGCGTCGACGTCCCTCGACGGGTTCGTCGCCGGTCCGCAGGACGAGGTCGGACCTCTCTTCGACTGGTACGAGGCCGGTGACGTGCCGTGGGTCGCGGCGGGCGGCGACATGACCTTCCACCTGACCCGTGACGACCGCGACTACTGGTCGTCGTGGGTCGCGCGCCTCGGCGCCCTCGTGGTCGGCCGCCGGCTCTTCGACATCACCGACGGCTGGAGGGGCACGCACCCGCTCGGCGTCCCCGTCGTCGTCCTGACCCACGAGCCACCAGACGGCTGGGGTTACCCCGGCGGGACCGTCGAGTTCGTGACGGGCGGGGTGCACGACGCCGTCGCCCGGGCCCGCCAGCTGGCCGGCGACGGGGACGTCGGCGTCGCTGCGGGAGAGATCGCGAGCCAGTGCCTCGCGGAGGGGCTGCTCGACGAGGTCGCCGTGGACCTCGTGCCGTGCTTCCTCGGGGTGGGGCGGCCCTACTTCACAGAGGCGGCCGGACCGGTGGTCCTGGACGACCCGACCACGGTCCGGCAGGGCTCGCGGGTCACCCACCTCGTGTACCCGGTCAGGCGCGGCTGAACGAGCAATTCGATGGCCCTTCCGGGGGTGCGGTGCCATTCTCGCCGCATGACGACCTCCCGCGTGCGCAGCCTGCCGGGCCGCGCCGACCCGCGCCTGGCGCGCGTCGAGGCCTACTACGACCGCGTGCCACGCGCGGTGACCACCGCCGAGGAGGTCGGTCCGTTCACGCTCTTCGTCGCAGAGGAGGGCACCGGCTGGCAGTACTACGCCCGGCCGCGCCTCGGCGGTCGTGCGACGTTCGCCGCTTCGGACGTCGAGCGGGTTCTCGCGCGCCAGGTGGCCCTCGACGTGCCCCGCGCCATCGAGTGGGTCGACGACGTCACCCCGACGCTGCTGCCCGCGGTCCGCGCCGCCGGTCACGAACCGCGTCGGTACCCGCTGCTCGTGCTGCCCGCCGATGTCGCGGTCGAAGCCGACCCACGCGCCCGAACCCTGCGCCCGGCCGAGCCGCACCTGGCCCTCGCCGTGGGGACCGTGTCGGCGGGCTTCGGTGAGCGCGACGTCGTCGAGCCGAAGGACACCGGCAGACGGCCCGAGCTGATCCAGCGCGGCGACCTCGTCGTCGTCGCCTCGTTCGAGGACGGCCGCCTCTGCGGCGCCGGGTCGGCCGCGCCCCGGGGCGACGTCGCCGAGCTCATGGGCATCGCCGTCCCCCCGAAGCACCGTGGTCGGGGGCACGGCAGCGCCGTCACCCGGACGCTCGTCGTCGCGTGCCGTGAGCAGGGCGTCGACCTCGTCTTCCTGACGGCCGGGTCCGACGCCGCCGCGGAGATCTACCGACGCGTCGGCTTCGTCGACGTCGGCACCGCCTGCATCCTCGACCTCGACGACTGACCCACCGCGACCCGCCGCGACCCGGCCCCGAGTCGGCGGGTCCCGCACCCGGGCGGGTCAGACCTTGGCGGGGCGGAAGCCGGCGGCGACGGCGTCATCCACCGTCGCGAAGCACTGCTCCGGGTCGGTGACGCCGTAGTACCGGTCGCCGGGCTCGTGGGCGATCATCGAGTTCTCGTTGCCCTTGACCGGGCGGCTCTGCGGGCACGGGTGCTCGTCGCCGGGCAGCGGCCACGCCCCGGCCGACCCACCGGAACCGCCCGAACCGCCGGACCCGCCGGCGATCCCGGTGGTGCTCCCGGGCGGGGTGCACGCGGCCTTGGGGCTCGCCGCGTCCGCGCGCACGTAGCCGGCCTCGCGCGTGTGCTGCCCGTAGCCGTCGCGGGAGTCGTACCGAGCGATCGCGAAGCCCTGCTTGACGAGCCGCAGCCCGGCATCGACGCCGTTGATGTCGACGTAGCGCAGCAGCCGGCCGTAGCGGTCGACGTCGTCACGGGCGCCGGCCGTCAGCGTGACGCGCTGGCCGCCGATGATCGAGCGCAGCGCGTTGCGGGCCTCGGTGAACCCGCACTGGCCGGTCTCGGGGGTGTCGATGCCGATGAACCGGACCTTGGACCGACGCCCGTCGCGCTCGACCCAGATGGTGTCGCCGTCGACGACCTTCGTGACCGCCCACGTGGCGGCGGCAGCCCTCGCCCTGTCCGACGCAGCCTTGTCCGACGCAGCCTTGTCCGACGCAGCCCTCTTCGCGGCAGCCTTGTCCGCGGCCTCCTTGGCCGCGGCAGCCTTGGCAGCAGCGGCCTCGGGGGTCCTTCGTGCGGCGTCGGTCGTCGGCGCCACGATGGTCGGCGCGTCCGGCGTGGGCGCGTCGACGGGGGACGTACCCCCGGGCGTGTAGGTGACGGTGACGCCGGCACCGCTGCCCGCGAGGGTGAGGTCGCCGGAAGAGCGGTTGGCCACGCCGGTGACGCCGGCCAGGAGGGCGAGCCCGACGAGGGCGACGAGTCCGTTGCTGCGTCGACGCATGTGCGTTGGTCCCCCTGCGCTGCCCGCGGCCCCTGTGGCTGCGACGCGTTCACGGTAGGCGCGCATCGGCCGGGTGTCCGGCGAACGGCCCATTCCGCGCGGTCGGTCGGCGAGGATGACTGGAGCGGCGTACGACCTCAGGGGGAGCAATGGTGCAGGCAGCGACGATCGACGAGTACGTGGCCGGCTTCCCGGACGGGCCGCGACAGGTGCTCGAGCAGGTGTGCGCGACGCTGCGCGCGGCCCTGCCCGGCGCCGAGGAGAAGATCCGCTACGGCATGCCGGCGCTGATGTTCGCCGACGGGTACGGCCTCCACTTCGCGGGCTGGAAGAAGCACGTGGGGCTCTACCCGGTCGGCGTGCTCGACCCCGAGCTCGAGGCGCAGATCGCGCCCTACCGGGCGAGCAAGGACACGGTGCAGTTCTTCTACGACAAGCCGGTACCGTACGAGCTCATCGGACGCGTAGCCGCGGCGCTCGCGGCGAGGCACCAGGCCTCGTGAGGTCGACCCGTCCCCTCACGCCGGGAGTGGGCTCGCGACGTCGGACGCGTTCACCGCAGGACGGGTCGTCTCGGCGTGCACCGGGCGACCGTGGCGGGCGAGGCCGACGAGGTCGCTGACCACCTGGGCGGCCTTGCGGCGCGAGGGCATGAACCGCAGGAAGAACGCCATCCGCAGCACCCAGGCCACCCAGCCGGTGAACGGCACGCCGTAGAGCTCGCTGACCGACCGGCCGAGCCCGAACGAGGCCGCCTGACCCAGGCCGCCGTACGTGAACGGACGCGTTCGCCGGCCCCTTAGCGTGCGGGCCACCTGGCGCCCGACGTGGTCGCCGCCCTTGATGGCCCACAGCGCGTTGGCCGGCACCGGCTCGCCGCTGCGCACGTGGAGCACGCACGCCGCGTCGCCGGCGGCCCAGACGCCGTCGGTGACCGAGAGGTCCGGACGCGTCACGAGCCGCCCGCGCGGGTCGCGCCACGCGTCGAGCCCCGGCACCTGCACGGCGCGCTGGCCGATCGTGCCGATGACGGTGTCGGCGCGAACGATGGTGCCGTCGGTGAGGACGGCTGTCGTCGGGGTCACCGATGCGAGCCGGGCCCCGAGGCGGACCCGGACGCCGAGGCGTCGCAGCTCGGCCTCGGCCCGCCGCACGAGGCGCGGCTGCGAATCGCGCAGCTCGGGCAGCAGCCTGTCACCGC
>JAEXXY010000546.1 GCA_023451855.1 Actinomycetes bacterium | reverse complement strand
GGCGTCGGACGCGCAACCGGTCCCGGCCGCTGCCGAGGAACCCCGGTGACGCCGTGACGGCGGTCGCGGCGCTCGACATCCGGGGCCTCGCCTACAGCTTCGGCCAGCACCGCGCCGTCGACGACCTCACCCTGGCCGTCGAGCCCGGCGAGTGCTTCGGCCTGCTCGGCCCGAACGGCGCCGGCAAGACCACGACGATCCGTCTGCTCAACACGCTGCTGCCGCTCCAGGACGGTGAGGTCGAGGTCTTCGGCCACCGCGTGCGCACCGATGCCATGCACGTGCGCCGCCTCATCGGTTACGTCCCGCAGCAGCTCTCGATCGAAGGCGCGCTGACCGGCCGCGAGAACGTCGAGTGGTTCGCCCGGCTCTTCGACGTGCCCCGCCGCGAACGCGCGGCCCGCGTCGACGAGGTGCTCGACATGGTCGACCTCCTGCCCGACCAGCACCGACTCGCCTCGACGTACTCCGGCGGCATGGTCCGCCGGCTCGAGCTGGCCCAGGCCCTCGTCAACCAGCCGGCGCTGCTCGTCCTCGACGAGCCGACCGTGGGCCTGGACCCGGTCGCCCGCGACAGCGTCTGGCAGCGGGTCGACCAGATGCAGCGCGACCACGGCATGACCGTCCTGCTCACGACGCACTACATGGAGGAGGCCGACGCGCTGTGCGACCGCGTCGCCCTCATGCACCACGGCGCGCTGCGGGCTCTCGGCTCGCCCGACGACCTCAAGGCCGCGGCCGGTGACGGCGCCACCCTCGAGGACGTCTTCCGCCACCACACCGGCGACACCCTCGAGGGTGAGCAGAAGGGAGGGCTGCGCAGTGTCCGGACAGCTCGTCGAACCGCGCGCCGCCTCGGCTGAGCGCGTGCGCCGCGCTGGGCCGCGGCTGCTCGTGTCTCGGGTCGGCACGTTCTGCCTCGTCGAGCTGCAGAAGCTGCGCCACGACCGCACCGAGCTGCTGACACGCGCCATCCAGCCGATCCTCTGGCTCGTCATCTTCGGCACGACCTTCAGCCGCATCCGAGCCATCCCCACCGGCGACGTGCCCTACCTCGACTTCCTCGCACCCGGCGTCATCGCGCAGTCGGCCCTGTTCATCGCGATCTTCTACGGCATCCAGATCATCTGGGAGCGCGACGCGGGGGTGCTGACCAAGCTGCTCGTCACCCCGACGCCGCGGGCCGCCCTGGTGACCGGCAAGGCGTTCGCGGCCGGGGTGCGCTCGGTGGCCCAGGCCGCGATCGTCGTCGTCGTGGCCGCGCTCATGGGCGTCGGCCTGACGTGGAACCCGGTGCGCCTGCTCGGGGTCGTCGTGGTCGTCATGCTGGGCGCCGCGTTCTTCTCGTGCCTGTCGCTGTCGATCGCGGGGGTCGCCCTCAAGCGTGACCGGCTCATGGGCATCGGGCAGGCGATCACGATGCCGCTCTTCTTCGCCTCGAACGCGCTCTACCCCATCGAGCTCATGCCGGACTGGCTCAAGGTCGTCAGCCACGTCAACCCGCTGACGTACGAGGTGTCGGCGCTGCGTGGGCTCCTGCTCGGCACGCCGACGAGCTACTGGCTCGACTTCGGCGTCCTGCTCGGCAGCGCCGTCGCCGGCATCGCGTGCGCCGCGGCGCTCATCGGTCGCCTCGCCCGCTGACCCACCGCGCGGACACCGGCTCTTCACCCGTCGCTCACCGATCCGACAGCAGGAGGCGCCGCGTCCGTTCCGCGTCCGCTGGACACCGACCGTACGCTGTCCGCCGTGACCTTCCTGCGTGCGCTCTGGAGCCTGTTGCACGGGCGACGCTTCCGACGGCTCTTCGTCAGCCGCGTCACCTCGCAGGGCGCCGACGGGATCTTCCAGGTCGCCCTGGCCAGCCACGTCCTCTTCAACCCCGAGAAGGCGGCCGACGCGCGCAGCATCGCCCTCGCGTTCGCGACGGTGCTGCTCCCCTACAGCCTCCTCGGTCCGTTCGTCGGTGTGCTTCTGGACCGGTGGGACCGCCGCCGGGTGCTGGTCGTCAGCCAGGCCGTGCGCGCCGCGGCGATGCTCGCCGTCGCCACGCTCGTCACGGGGGCCGAGAGCGGCCCGCTCTTCTTCGGGCTCGTCCTGCTCGTCTTCAGCGTCAACCGGTTCATCCTCGCCGGCCTCGGCTCGGCCATCCCGCACGTCGTCGAGCCCGACGACCTCGTCAGCGCCAACTCCGTCGCGCCGACGTGCGGCTCGCTCGCCTACCTGCTCGGTGGCGGCATCGGCACGGGCATCCGGGCGGCCGGTGGGTCCGACGTCGTCGTGGTCGGGCTCGGCGCGACTGCGGTGCTCGTCGCGATGTGGGCGGCCTCCCGGCTGCCGAACGTGGGGCCCGACGACGTCAGCGAGTCGCCGTCGTTCGGTCACATCGCCCGGTCGGTCCTGTCCGGGTTCGTCGAGGCCGTACGCACCGGACCGCGCCGGGCCCGCGTCCTGCTCGGGCTGGTGTTCCTGACCCGGCTTCCGTTCGGCTTCCTGCTGCTGCAGACGCTCCTGCTGTTCCGCGGCCCGTTCGAGCAGGGCCACGGCGCGCTGGGGTTCACCGTGGCGGCCGGGGCCTCGGCCCTCGGGTTCGCCTCCGCCGCCTTCGTCACCCCGTGGCTCGAGCCGCGCCTCACCGCCCTGCCGTTCATCGCTCGAGTCCTCGCCGTCGGCGCCGCCGTGTGCGCAGTGCTCGGGCCGTTCCTGCAGCCGTGGAGCATCATCGCCGTCGCGTTCGCCGTGGCGCTGACCTCCCAGTGCGTCAAGATCACCGTCGACTCCCTCATGCAGGCCCACGTGCCCGACCACCTCCTGGGCCGGGCCTTCTCGGCCTACGACGTCGTCTACAACGCCGGCATGGTCGCGGCGGCGGCCCTCGGGGCGGTGCTGCTGCCCGAGTCCGGCCTGGCCTGGTGGCCGCTCATCGCCTTCGCGTGCGTCTACGCCGCCGCCGCGATGCTCGTCGGACGCGCGTGGTCCGCGGCGGCGCGGCTCGACGAGGAGCGGCCACTAGGCTGACGCCCGTGCTCCCCCAGCTCACCGCGACCCGCTACGTCACGCCGCTCAAGGAAGGCGGGTCGCTGCCGGGGATCGTCGAGGCCGACGACGACGGCACGTACGTGCTGAAGTTCCGCGGCGCGGGCCAGGGGCTCAAGGTGCTCGTCGCCGAGGTGCTCGTCGCGGGCCTCGCGCGGCTCGTCGACGTGCCCGTCCCCGACCTCGCCGTCATCACCCTCGACCCGCGGATCGCCCGGTACGAAGCCGACGAGGAGGTGCAGGACCTGCTCACCGCGTCGGTCGGCACCAACCTCGGCGTCGACTTCCTGCCCGGCTCGCTCGGCTACGACGGGTCGCGACCCCCGGGCGCCGACCTCGCCGAGCGCATCCTGTGGCTCGACGCGCTGACCGCCAACGTCGACCGCACGTGGTCCAACCCGAACCTGCTCGTCTGGCACGGCCGCACGTGGGCCATCGACCACGGGGCCGCCCTCTACTTCCACCACTCGTGGCCCGGACGCGCGCCCGACCCCGACCGCTTCGCGGCCCAGCCGTTCGACGCGTCGCGGCACGTGCTGCGCGAGGTCGCCGGTGATGTCGACGCCCGGCACGACGAGCTCGCCGCCCGCGTCACCCCGGACGCCGTGGCATCGGTGCTCGAAGACGTGCCGGACGAGTGGCTCGAGGACACCCCGTTCCTCACCGGTCCCGCGCAGGTGCGCGGCGCCTACGCCCGGATGCTCACGGCCCGCCTCGCCAACCCCGGCGCCTGGCTGCCGACGGAGGCCGCCGCGTGAACGCCTACCAGTACGTCCTGCTGCGCCTCGTCCCCCGCGTCGACCGCGAGGAGTTCATCAACGTCGGCGTCGTCCTCTACAGCCAGGACGCCGACTTCCTCGATGCCGCGTGGCAGGTCGACGAGGCGCGCGCCGCCGCGCTGTGCCCGTCGTGCGACCTCGACGGCGTCCGCGCCATGCTCGAGCAGGTGCGCGCGGTGTGCCGGGGCGAGTCCGGCCGGGGTCGACCCGTCCTCGACAAGCTGGGCCAGCGCTTCGGCTGGATCATCGCACCGCGTTCCACCGTGGTGCAGCCCGGCCCCGTCCACGGCGGACTGTGCCACGACCCTGCCGTCGAGCTCGACCGGCTCATGACGCGTCTCGTGCGCGCCTGAGCCGCAGCGCGTTCCGCCTCAGGCCGTGGGTCGCGGGCGCAGCGCCCACATCGCGACGGCACTGGCCGCGGCGACGTTGAGCGAGTCGACGCCGCCGGCCATCGGGATGCGCAGCGTGAGGTCGGCGTCGGCCACGGTGCGGTGCGACAGCCCGTCCCCCTCGGTGCCGACGACGAGGGCGAGCCGTGCGGGCGGCTCCGCCTCGAGGTCGTCGAGCGAGACGGAGTCGTCGGACAGGGCCATCGCCGCGACCGTCAGGCCGGCGTCGTGCAGCAGGCCGATCCCCTGCGGCCACGGGTCGATGCGGGTCCAGGGCACCTGGAAGACCGTACCCATCGAGACACGGATCGACCTGCGGTACAAGGGGTCCGCGCATCGGGGGGTGACGAGCACCGCGTCGACCCCGAGTGCTGCGGCGCTCCGGAAGATGGCCCCGACGTTGGTGTGGTCCACGACGTCCTCGAGGACGATGACGCGCCGTGCGTCGGCGATGAGCGACTCGACCCGCGGCAGCGCCGGGCGCTGCATGGCGGCCAGCGCCCCACGGTGGAGGTGGAACCCGGTGAGCTGCTCGATGACGTCGTGCTCGGCGAAGTAGACCGGGACGCCCTCGGCCTCGGCGTCGGCCACGATGTCGGCGAGGTCGTCGAGCCACCGGCGCGCCATGAGGTAGGACCGCGGCCGGTGCCCGGCCCGCAGCGCCCGCCGGATCACCTTCTGGCTCTCGGCGATGTAGAGCCCCTTCTCGGGCTCGTGCCGGCGCCGCAGCACGACGTCGGTGAGGGACACGTAGTCGGCCAGGCGCGGGTCGGCTGGGTCGGAGATCTCGATCGGCACGGGAGCAGGCTAGGTCACGTGAACCAGAGGAGCCGAACCACGGCGACGACGCCGATGACGACGATGAGGGCCCGCAGCGCGTTCGGTGGGATGCGTCGGCCGATGCGCGCCCCGATGATGCCGCCGACGAAGGAGCCGCCCGCGATGAGCAGGACGACGAGCCAGTCGATGTGCTCGCGCGCGAAGAGGACGAAGACGGCGGCCGCCACGAGGTTGACGATGAGGGCCAGCACGTTCTTGTAGCCGTTGAGCCGCTGGAGCGGCTCGCTGCTCAGGACGCTGAACAGGCCCATGAGCAGGACGCCCTGGGCGGCGCCGAAGTAGCCGCCGTACATGCCGGCGACGAAGACACCGATCGCCATGGCCGGGGCGTGCCAGCGCGGGTCGCGCCCCGCCACGATGCCCTCCTCGGCGGCGGCGCGACGTCGTTGCAGAGCCGGCCCGGCGAGGACGAGAGCGACGGCGATGACGATGAGCACCGGGACGATGGCCTTGAACGCCTCTGGTGGCAGCACGAGCAGCAGCCCCGCGCCGGCGATCGACCCGAGGAAGGACAGCGGCAGGAGGCGTCGGAGCGTCGGTCCGGCCCCGTGCAGCTCGTGCCGGTAGCCCCAGGACCCGGTGATGCCGCCCGCGACGAGGCCGATGTTGTTCGACACGTTGGCCACGAGCGGGTTGACGCCGAAGAACAGCAGCGTCGGGAACGTCAGCAGCGTGCCCGACCCGACGATGGTGTTGATGATGCCGGCACCGGTCCCGGCCAGCGCGACGACGACGGCAGACCAGAACGACACCCGGCCACCCTAGCGAGGGTGACCGGGTGTCGGCCGTCGCGTCCACGACGGACGTGACCCAGGGGCGCGGACGCGGGGAGGCGTCAGTGCTGGGCGGGCGGCTCCTGTCCGGGCCGCTGGGTTTCGTCACCCGAGGACTGCGGCGGGGATGCAGGCGGCTGCGACGGGGCCTGTGACGGGGCCTGTGACGGGGCCTGTGACGGGGCGGCGGGCGCGCTCGGCGGCGGGGGGACCTCGCTCGCGGCGTGGATCGGCGGCTGCTGGCGCGCGACCGGTGCAGCGTGCTCGGTCGACTCGGCGCTCGCCTGCGCGGCCTGGCCGCGGGCCTCGGCGAGGGCCTTGGCCGGGTCCTCGAGAACGGTGGCGAGGAAGGCGTCGTCCACCTCGGGCTCGACCCAGCCCTCGTCGTCGCCGCCCTCGGGACGCGTGTCGCCGCCGAGGGCGTTCGAGATGCCCTTGAGCGCGTCGGTGACCTCCGACGGGATGATCCACATCTTGTTCGCGTCACCCCGGGCGATCTGCGGCAGGACCTGCAGGTACTGGTAGGCGAGGAGGCGCTGGGTCGGCTTGCCGCGGTGGATGGCCGCGAAGACCTGCTGGATGGCGCGCGCCTGGCCCTGGGCCTCGAGGATGCGGGCCTGGGCCGAGCCCTCGGCGCGCAGGATCTGGCTCTGCTTCTCACCCTCGGCGGTGAGGATCGCCGACTGCTTGACGCCCTCGGCGGTCAGGATCGCGGCGCGGCGGTCGCGCTCGGCGCGCATCTGCTTCTCCATCGAGTCCTGCACCGAGTGCGGGGGGTCGATGGCCTTGAGCTCGACGCGGTTGACGCGGATGCCCCACTTGCCGGTGGCCTCGTCGAGGACCCCGCGCAGCTGGCCGTTGATCTGGTCGCGGCTCGTCAGCGTCTGCTCGAGGTCGAGCGAGCCGATGACGTTGCGCAGCGTGGTGACCGTCAGCTGCTCGATGCCCTGGATGAAGTTGGCGATCTCGTAGACCGCGGCCTTGGCGTCGATGACCGAGTAGTAGATGACGGTGTCGATGCTGACGACGAGGTTGTCCGACGTGATGACCGGCTGCGGCGGGAACGACACGACCTGCTCACGGAGGTCGATGTTGGCGCGCACCTTGTCGACGAACGGCACGAGGAAGTGGATGCCGGCGGTGAGCGTCTTGTTGTAGCTGCCGACGCGCTCGACGATCTGCGCGGTCTGCTGGGGCACGATCCGGACCGTGCGCAGCACGATGACGGCTGCCACGACCACGATGAGGATCGGGATGATGTATACCGGGTCCACGACCTTCTCCTTGTCTGGCCACGCGCCCGGCGAGGACGCGTGGTCGGTCGCCCGGACCGGTCGGCCCGGGCGTCGAACGCTCAGCCCCCGACGATGCGCGCGCGGCTGACGATGACGGTGGCGCCGTCGATGGACTCGACGACGACCTCGACACCCGGCTCGATGCTGTCCCCGAGCGTGCGGGCCGACCACTCCTCGCCCGCGAGCTTGACCCGGCCACCGGCCGGGGTCACGTGGTCGAGGACGACGGCGGAGCGGCCGACGTTCGCGGCGGCGCCCATGATCTGCTTCGGGGCGTGGGTGTTGAGGCGGTTCTTGAGCCAGGGACGCACGATGACGAGCAGCGCCACGGCCACCAGGGCCGCGACGATGGCCTGGACGGCCGGCGGCGCACCGAAGGCCGCGGCGACCGAGCCGCCGACCGCTCCGCCGGCGAGCATGAGGAACGTGAAGTCGACGGTGGCCGTCTCGATGGCGACGAGGACGAGCGCCACCCCCAGCCAGACCATCCACGCGTAGCCCTCGGACACCCGTCCACCCCGTCTCGTCGAGCCGGCACCGTGAGGTCACCGACGTCTCGTGCGTCACTCCTGTGACGTTCACAAGTCTGCCTCAGTTCCCTGCGGGCACGAACGTCCGCGCCCGGTCGCGACCGGAGCGTTACCGCGGGCTGTTCGGGAGGGAGACCTCAGGCGCGCGCGCGAGCCGACCAGCGGTCGTCGTGCTGCTCGAGGACGAGCGGCAGGCCGAACGTCTCGGAGAGGTTCTCCTCGGTGAGCGTCAACTGGATCGGGCCGGCGGCGACGACCCGGCCGTCGCGGAGCATCAGCACGTCGGTGAACGACGGCGGGATCTCCTCGACGTGGTGGGTCACCAGCACGAGCGCGGGGGCCTCGGTGTCGGCGGCGAGGTCGCCGAGGCGGCGCACGAGGTCCTCACGGCCGCCGAGGTCGAGACCGGCGGCCGGCTCGTCCAGGAGCATCAGCTCGGGGTCGGTCATGAGCGCCCGGGCGATCTGCACGCGCTTGCGCTCGCCCTCGCTCAGGGTGGCGTAGCGCCGGTCGGCCAGGTGGTCGGCGCCGAGCGCCTTGAGCAGCTCCATGGCGCGCACGTAGTCGACGGTGTCGTAGGACTCGCGCCAGCGGCCGATGATGCCGTACGACGCGGTGACGACGACGTTGCCGACGAGCTCGTCGCCGGGGATGCGCTCGGCCATCGCGGCGCTCGCCAGGCCGATGCGGGGTCGCAGCTCGAACACGTCGACCGCGCCGAGCACCTCGCCGAGCACTCCCGCCACACCCGTCGTCGGGTGCATCCGGGCTGCGGCGAGCTGCAGGAGCGTCGTCTTGCCGGCGCCGTTGGGGCCGAGCACGACCCAGCGCTCACCCTCCTCGACCTCCCACGAGACGTCGTCGAGCAGCGTCGTGGGTCCACGTCGGACGCTGACACCGGCGAGGGCGAGGACGTCGCTCATGGCTCGACCCTATGGCACGGGCCGCGGCGCACGGACGCCCCTCCCGCCCGCGCTCGGTCAGCACCTGGCCCGCCCTACGATGGCGGGGTGTCCGAGCTGCCCGCGTCCGTGCGCCTCGCGCTCTGGGTCACGGCCTCGTGGCGCGGCGACGTCACGACGACCGAGGCACTGCGGCGCTCCTTCCCCGACCTCGACCACGTGGGCGGCGACCTGCGGCGGATCGACGTGTGGCACGACCTCGGCGAACGTGCCCTGTTCGTCGCCCTCCCCCGTCCGGGAGACATCAGCCGGATGCCGAAGGGGTCCCCCGCTGCGGCCGCCCACGCCGCGGAGTCGGGCGAGTGCGTCTTCGTCGCGGGCATCGGTGGCGTCCTCGTGCCCACGCTCTCGGAGTTCGGGCCGGACGGCGACATCGGCTACCGGGCGGACTGGACGGCGTACGAGGCCGACCCGATTCCCCGGCACCGGCTGGAGATGCTCGACCTTCGTGAGATCGAGCGCGGTCTCCTCCAGTCGCTGCGGGCGCACACCGACCGTTTCGAGAAGGTGGGCGGCCACCCCTGGGGGCCCGAGGCGAGGGCGGAGGCGGAGTCGGACCTCGACGCGTCGATCTGGGGCGTCCCCGACGGGACGCCCGGCCGGGCGCTGCGCCTCATGTCGCTGGCCTCGAGCGTGTCGCGGCTCGCTCATCGGACGGCCGGGCTGACCGGGCTCGGCAGCTCCGGCGTCGACGCCGGCACGACGACGACCCGGGAGCTGCTCCTGCGCGACCTCGCGGCCGACGCCGACACCGCGCTCGCCGACGCGACCAACGTCGCCGTCATGTCCGTCGCCGGCTGGCGCCCTGCCTGAGAGCGACTGCCCTCAGCCGGCCAGGTGCTCGAGCAGCGCTCTGGCGTAGGCGCGCTCGGCGTCGATGTCGACGTGTCGCTCCTGGCGGCCCGATGCGTCACGGACGACGACGGCGAAGCCGCCGTCGAGACGTTCGAGCGCGACGAAGGCCTCGCCGAGCAGGTCGCGCAGCTGCTCCTCCCGTGGCAGCCACACCACCTTCTCCTGCTCGACGCTGTCGAGGGCCCACTCGGTGGTGCCGTTGAAGCCGATGACATCGCCCGTGGCGAAGTGGTGGACGTCGACGGTGAGGTCGCTGATGACGAAGACCTCCTCCTCCATGCCGTCGACCGGCACGACGAACCGGTCGCCCGAGCGCGGTTCCCAGGACAGCCCGGCCACCGAGAGCCGGCGTGCGAGGTCGAGGGTGAGCATGCCCCATCCTCACATCCCCCGCGGGCGTCGCCAAGGTCCCTAGATTGGGCTCATGACGACGCCGCCCGAGCTCACCCCCCTCGACGAGTCCGCCTTCGACACGGTGCTCTGCGTCGTGGCCCACCCGGACGACCTCGAGTACGGCACCGCCGCAGCGGTCGACAAGTGGGTGCGGGCCGGCAAGACCGTGTCCTACCTGCTCGCGACGCGCGGCGAGGCGGGCATCGACACGATGCCCCCGCACGAGGCCGGCCCGCTGCGCGAGCGCGAGGAGCGCGACGGCGCCGCGCACGTCGGGGTCGAGGTCGTCGAGTTCCTCGACGGATTCACCGACGGCGCCGTCGAGTACGGCCTGCCGCTGCGTCGGGCCATCGCTCGCGAGATCCGCATCCGGCGTCCCGACCTCGTCGTCGCGCAGACCTACGCCGACCGCTTCCCGGGCGGCTGGAGCAACCAGGCCGACCACCGCGCCGTCGGCCTCGCCACCCTCGACGCCAAGGCCGACGCCGGCAACCGGTGGATCTTTCCCGAGCTGGTCGACGAGGGCCACGAGCCCTGGAGCGCCAAGCAGGTGCTCGTCATCGGCGACCCCGAGCCGACCCACTGGGTCGACGTGTCGGGTCACTTCGAGGCGGCCGTGGCCTCGCTCTCGGCGCACGCCGAGTACTTGTCGGCCCTCGGGCCCGACTACCCCGCTCCACGCGACCTGCTCGGGATGATCCTCGGCGGGCCCTCCGAGCACCTCGGCGTCGAGCACGCCGTGGTGGGCCGGCTCTTCGGCTGACCCGACCCGGCGTCACCGGGG
>JAEXXY010000534.1 GCA_023451855.1 Actinomycetes bacterium | reverse complement strand
GCGCAGTTCGGACACGGGCCCGGAAGCCTCCCGGTCAGTGAGGCGGCCGCCGGCCGGATCCTGTCGCTGCCACTGTTCCCCGGAATCACGGTGGAGCAGCAGGAGCGCGTCGCCGCGACGCTCCGCGAGGCGCTGGGCCACCCTGCGGCGTGACGCTTTCCGCCGACGCGTCGGCCTGCTCCGGGGCGGACCGTCAGGGGGTGCCCGCGGGATTCAACCGCAGCAGCCGGCCGACCTTCTCGACGTACCGCCCCGGGACGGGCATGACCCCCAGGGCGTCACCGATGACCCACGCCGCCACGACTCGCAGGAGCACGAGGTAGGTGACGACGGTGGCGGCGCCGGTGATGGCCAGGGCGGGCAGCGGCGCGGCCGCGCCCGACACGGCCCGAAGCACCATCGCCCCCAGCACCATGGTCGCCGCGGCAGGAAGGGCCAGCACGACGAAGGGTCGCGCCACCGCCCGCGGCGAGAGTTCGAGGTGGCGTGCCACGAGGACCCAGCGGGTCACCGTGGCGAGCGTGGCGACGACGACGAAACCGACTGCGACGCCGGTGGGTCCCCAGCGGACCGCGACAGCGGTCATCCCCACCGTGGCCCCGTCCACCAGCAGCGCGTAGCCGAGCCAGGTGCCCGGGCGGCCCAGACCGTAGAAGAGGCCCTGGTCGAGCATGGCGCCCAGGGTGATGATGCCAGCGACCGCCAGCGCCTGCGTCGGCTGGACGCTCGCCGTCCACTGCTGGCCGAAGAGGAGCGGCACCGACAGCGGTGCGGTCACGACGATGAGGATCATGAGCGGTGACACGACCGCGTAGGCGACCCCGAGTGCCTTGACGTACCTCACCCGAAGACGGTCGGCCGAGCCCCGGAGCCGGGCGAAGACCACGGTCGACACGGGGATCAACGGTGCCGCGCTGAGGTCGAGGGCCACCGTCACGAGCCGCTGCCCGACGTTGAGCAGCCCGAGGGCAGTGGGGCCCAGGCTCACGGTGATGATCCAGCTTTCGGCCCACATCCGGCCCGTCGCCGCGAGGTCGACGCTCGACACGCGGAAGCCGAACACCGACATCTCACGGAACAGACTGGGGGACAACGTCATCGAGGGTACCCAACGGCTGCTGCGCCACGACATGAGGGCGACGACCCACTGGGTCACCACCACCTGGCTCACCAGCGCCCAGACTCCCGCGCCGAGCAGTGCCAGGGCGATGGCGACGGACTGGGCGAGGATCGCCGCGACCCCCGCCTGGACCGCGACGATGCGGAAGGCCATGGCGCGCTTGAGCAGGGCCAGCGGCACCGCCCCCAGGACGGTGGGCACGATCGCCAGCACCAGAGCGCGCAGCACCGGGGTGAGCTCGGGGATCCGGAACATCGCCGCCACCAGCGGTGCCCCGGCCAGCAGTCCGAGCGAGAGCACCGCTCCCGCAGCCATCGACGACCAGAACGCGGTGCTGATGCTGCGCGGGTCGATCTCCTCGGCCTGCAGCAGGTACGTCGAGAAACCGAGGTCGGCGAGCAGGTAGATCATCGGGATGACGGCCATCGCCGCGGCGACGACACCGAACCCGGCCGGAGACACGGTTCGCGTCAACACCACCAGGGTGACGAAGCCGCTGAGCCGCGCCACCCATTTCTGGGCGGCCATCCACAGCACCCCGGATGCCACTCCGGAGCCCAGTGCGGCGTCATCGGGGTGACTCTCGCTCATGACCTCGGACTCTCCGGCCCGTCGACCTCACGGACGGCGCGCCTGCGCGAAAAGGGCGATCTCGCACCTTTTCCTGCTCGACGTTGGGGCCACGCCCGTCACCGGTGCGGCGGCGACTCCAACGTTAGGTCATCACCGGTTCGCTCAGACGGTGTTCGAGACAAGCCGCGAATGTCCCCAATCCTCCCGGGCAGAGCCGAGCTGCAACGGCGCTCGGCGTCCGGCCCGGCTATTCGGGCATTCTTCGCGACGTGCTTGAAATGCCGCGGAACCGCTCTAGTCATGCATTGGTGATTCGTCTTCACATTCAATGACAATAACGACCGAAACATTTCCGCGCAGAGATGTCACTGCAGTTTCCGCCACCAGTTAGTCAGCCATTTCCGCACCTTCGGCGCCATTCCCGATTAACACTTGGACCACGACCTGGGGGGGTCGTTCTCAAGCCGGATGGAGGGCTGGCGCCAATGCGAATCATCGTGCTCGGACTCGGCTACGTCGGGACCATTACTGCCGCTGGACTTGCCTCGAAGGGGCACGACGTCGTCGGGATCGACGTGGACGAGTCGAAGGTCGAGGGCATCCGCCACGGACTGAGCCCGGTCGTCGAGCCGGGCATCGGCGACCTCGTCGCGACCGGCGTCGGGAGCGGTCGGCTGCAGGCGGCGACCGACATCGCGGCGGTGTTGGACGGGGCCGACGTCACGCTCGTGTGCGTCGGAACCCCGTCCACCGGGCGGGGAGGCACCGACCTCACCTACCTGACGCGTGCCCTGGCGGACCTGCGCGAGGCCATGACGACGGCCCGCCCACCCGCGTCGGGGCACCACAGCGTCGTCATCCGTTCGACCGTGCCTCCGGGAACGGGCGAGTCGGTGGTGGCACCACTGTTCGCCGCGGAGCGGCTGCCCGACGGATGGTCGGTCGGGACGGCGATGTGCCCGGAGTTCCTCCGGGAGGGCTCGGGTGTGGCCGACTTCTACGACCCGCCCTTCGTCGTCGTGGGCACCGGGGACGACCGCACCCGCGACGAGCTGACGGAGCTCTTCGCCTTTCTGGACAGGCAGATCCACCACGTCGAGGTTCCCACTGCCGAAGCCCTCAAGTACGCGTGCAACGCGTTCCACGCGGTCAAGATCACCTTCGCCAACGAGGTCGGGCGCCTCTTCTGCGAGTTCGGGGTCGACTCCCGGCAGGTCATGCAGATCTTCTGCGAGGACGACAAGCTCAACCTGTCGGCCGCCTACCTGCGTCCCGGGTTCGCGTTCGGCGGCTCGTGCCTGCCCAAGGACCTGCGCGCTCTGCAGGATCTCGCACGCCTGGCGGCCGTCGACATCCCGATGATCAGCGCGACGACCGCGAGCAACGAGCTGGTGATCCGGCACGTCGTGGACCGGGTGCTCGCCACGGGCCTGAGGCGTGTCTGCCTGCTCGGCCTCAGCTTCAAGTCCGACACCGACGACGTCCGCGAGAGCCCCAGCCTCGAGCTCGCGGAACGCTTCGTGGGCAAGGGTCTGGAGGTGCGGATCTTCGACCCGATCGTCAACCCCGACCTGCTCGTCGGCGCCAACCTGCGGCACCTGCAGAGCCGGCTCACCCACGTCAACCGGTTGCTCGCGGCGTCGCCCGACGATGCGCTGAGCACGGCCGACATCGCCATCGTGACCTCGACCGACCCCGGCACGCTGACGGCACTGCTCGCACACCCGCCGCAGGTCGTCCTCGACATGAGCGGCCGGCTCGGCGACCAGGTGGAGCACCTGCCCGGATACGAAGGAGTCAGCTGGTGAGGACCCGTCCGCCGGAGGCGCCACGTCGTCCTCGCGTCCTCGTCATCGTGCAGAACCTCCCCGTACCGTTCGACCGGCGGGTGTGGCTGGAGTGCCAGACGCTCACCAGGGCGGGCTACGACGTCACCGTCGTCTGCCCCGCCGGGGAAGGGACCGAGGCCGAGCAGCAGGTGGACGGAGTGCGCATCGTCGCCTACCCGCCCTACGCGCCCGGCGGCTCGTCCCTGAGCTACGTCCTCGAGTACGTCTACTCCTTCCACGCCACGGCACGGCTGGCCCTCCGCGAGCGTCGCGCGGGCCGCTTCGACGTCGTCCAGGCCTGCAACCCGCCGGACATCTTCTGGCCCCTGGCTCGGTGGCTCCGGCTTCGTGACGGGAGCCGCTTCGTCTTCGACCACCACGACCTGTGCCCGGAGCTGTTCCGGTCGCGGTTCCCCGACGGCCCGCGCCTGCTCCACCGCGGCCTGCTCTTCCTCGAGCGGCAGACGTTCCGGGCCGCCGACCGCGTCACGTCGACCAATGCGTCGTACGCGGAGATCGCCCGCGCCCGGGGCGGCAAGGCCCCGGACGAGGTCACGGTCGTGCGCACTGGGCCCGACCCCGAGCGGTTGAAGCGTCGGTCGCCCAACCCGGAGCGGCGGCGCGGCCGGCGGCACCTCGTGGCCTACCTCGGCGTCATGGGCCCGCAGGACGGCGTGGACCTCGCGCTCCGAGCCGCCGACCTCGCCGTCAACCGCATGGGCCGGCGCGACGTCACCTTCTGCCTCATGGGCTCCGGCGACATGCGCCCCACTCTGCTGGCCGAACGTGACCGGCTCGGCCTGGGCGACTACGTCGACATGCCCGGTCGCGTCTCGGACGAGGTGATGGCCGAGGTCCTGTCCACGGCCGACGTCGGTCTGTGCCCCGACCCGCTCAACCCGTTGAACGACGTCAGCACCATGAACAAGACCATGGAGTACATGGCGTTCGAGCTGCCGGTCGTGGCGTTCGACCTCCGTGAGACGCGAGTCTCCGCCGGTGGCGCGGCCCGTTACGTCAGGCCCAACTCCGTCGAGGAGTTCGCGCGCGCCATCATCGAGCTCGTCGACGACCCCGTGGCGCGGGCGCGGATGGGGGAGCTCGGCCGGCGCCGCGTCGAGGAGCACCTCGCGTGGTCGCACCAGCAGGTCGGCTACCGGGCCGTCTTCGACGAGCTGGTCGGCCGGACCGCCGCACAGCCGACTGAGCCGGCCCACGCCGACGAGCCGGTCGACATCGACGCGCCGGTCGACGCCGACGCGCCGGACCTCGTCGCACGGCCTGCGACGTCGGGGGCCTGACATGTGTGGCATCGCCGGCGCCTTCCAGCAGCCCGACGGGAAGGCCGTCGTCACGACGATGACCGAGCGCCTGGGCCATCGTGGGCCCGACGCGGGCGGCGTGCTGGAGCTCGTCACCCCGGACACCGCCGTCGTGCTCGGGCATCGTCGGCTCTCGATCATCGACCTGTCCGAGGCCTCGGACCAGCCGTTCACCAAGGACGGGCTGACCCTCACCTACAACGGCGAGATCTACAACCACGACGAGCTGCGCCGGGAGCTCCAGCGCCGCGGCGTCGGGTTCGTGACGAGGTCCGACACCGAGGTCGTCCTCGAGGCGTGGCGCGCCTGGGGGCCTGGTTCGCTGCGGCGGCTGCGGGGCATGTTCGCCTTCGCGATCCACGACGAGCGCTCGGGCAGCCTCGTCCTGGCACGAGATCCGCTGGGCATCAAGCCGCTCTACGTCATGGGTCGGGGAGAAGGCGTCGTCTTCGCGTCCGAGCTCAAGGCGATCATGGCGGCGGTGGGCGCCGAGCTGTCCGTCGACCCCGCCGCGATGGTGGCCTCGATGCTCTACTACTGGCTGCCGCAGGAGTATGACGCCGTGCGTCAGGTGCGCAAGCTGGCTCCGGGCTCGTGGGTCCGCTACGAGCGGGACGGCGGCGTCAGCTCAGGCACCTACTGGAGCGTGGCGGACGAGGCGGCCCAGGCCGCGAACGGGCCTCGGGCCGACCTGCGGCAGGTGCTCACGGAGTCGGTCGAGGCGCACCTCGTGTCCGACGTGCCGGTCGCGTGCTTCCTCAGCGGCGGGCTGGACTCCAGCCTCATCGCCGCGCTGGCGCACCGCCGCGACCCGTCCATCGAGGCGTACACCATCGCGGTCCGGCCCGAGGACCAGCGGCTCGAGGCCATGCCGGACGACGCGCCCTATGCCCGCCTGCTGGCCGGGCGGCTCGGGATGAGGTTGCACGAGATCGAGCTGCACCCCGACGTGGCGCAGATGCTCCCGCGCATGGTCGACGTGCTCGACGAGCCGATCGGTGACCCGGCCGCGATCAACACCGTGCTCATGTGCG
>JAEXXY010000533.1 GCA_023451855.1 Actinomycetes bacterium | reverse complement strand
GGCCGGCGCGGTCGTGAGCGCGTACGAGGTCAGCAGCGGGAACCCCGCCACCACGCCGCCGGCCACGACCGCCAGCCGCGCCCACTGGCGTCCGTTCGGCCGAGCCTGCCGCGTCACCGCCAGGGCGACGACGGCCAGGGTCGCGGCGACGACCGCGCGCCCCGCCCCGATGAACAGCGGCGACAGCCCGTCATGGGCCGCGACCCGAGTGAAGGGGACCGTGAAGGAGAAGGCCGTGATCCCGATGAGCCCCCACTCGAGGCCGGACCGGGCCGACGGGCCTGATAGCGGCGTCGGCCGGGAGGCGATAGCGCTACTCTGCTGTGTCATGGAGAACGATAGCGCAGGGCGCATCGTCACCGCGCTCCGTTCGTGGACGGAGACGGCACCTCCCGGGGCGCGGCTGCCCTCGACCCGGTCCCTGGTCGCGCAGTACGGCGCCAGCCCGGTCACCGTGCAGAAGGCGCTGCGCCAGCTGACCGCGCTCGGGGTCGTCGAGACCCGCCCCGGCGTCGGCACCTTCACCCGCTCGGTCCGGGCCGCGCGCCCCGCCGAATTCGGCTGGCAGACCGCTGCCCTGGGCGCGCCACGCACCCGGGCCGGGGCACTGTCCTCGACCCAGCGCGCGTCGGTCCCCGACGCGATCCAGCTCCATTCCGGCTACCCGGCCCGGGATCTGCTGCCCGAACGGCTCGTGCGGGCCGCCCTCACCCGTGCCGCCCGCACCGACGCCGCGCTCACCCGCACCCCCGCCAGCGGCCTGCCCGAGCTGCAGGCGTGGTTCGCCAGCCAGGTCGCCGCCACGACCCCGCCAGGGCTCGCGCCACCGTCCCCGCGCGACGCCCTGATCATCGCCGGCAGCCAGAGCGGGCTCAGCTCCATCTTCCGGGCCCTGGTCGGGCCCGGCCAGCCCCTGGTCATCGAGTCGCCCACCTACTGGGGTGCCATCCTCGCCGCCGAACAGGCCGGCGTCGCGCTCGTCCCGGTCCCCAGCGGCCCGGCCGGCCCCGACCCCGAGGAGGTCGAGCGTGCCTTCGCCCTCACCGGTGCGCGAGCCTTCTACGCCCAACCGAACTTCGCCAACCCGACTGGCGCGCAATGGTCCCGAGAGACCGGGCAGGCGATCCTGGAGATCGTTCGGGCACATCACGCCTTCCTCGTCGAGGACGACTGGGCCCACGACCTGGGCATCGACACGGCCCCGACCCCGCTCATCGGCCACGACCGCGACGGGCACGTCATCTACCTCCGGTCGCTCACCAAGAGCGTGTCACCCGCCCTGCGCGTCGCCGCCGTCATCGCCCGGGGCCCCGCGCGCGACCGCATCCTGGCCGACCGCGCCGCCGAGACGATGTACGTCAGCGGCCTGCTCCAGACCGCTGCGCTCGACGTGGTCACCCAGCCCGGCTGGAACACCCACCTGCGCGCCATGCGCCAACAGCTGAAGGGCCGCCGCGACCTGCTCGCCCAGAGCCTGCGCGACGGCGCGCCGGATGTGGCCCTGCACCAGATCCCGCCCGGCGGGCTCAACCTCTGGGTGCGGTTGCCCGACGGCACCGACGTCCACCACCTCGTGCGCGAATGCGAGTCTCGCGGCCTGATCATCGCCCCGGGCACCGAATGGTTCCCCGCCGAACCCTCCGGCCCCCACATCCGCCTCAACTACTCCGGCGAAGACCCCGCCCGCTTCCCCGAGGTCGGGCACATCCTCGCCCAAGCCATGGGCCTCGCCCTCTGAACGGTCACGTGCTGGTGGCAGCCAGACGCCGGGCTGCTCCGACGGCGGACGGACACTGACCCTGCCGCACGGCCTCTGAGCAGCGGCGGGTCGCGCGCCGCGGAGGTGCCGACGAGGCGCGCACTGTGCGCGAGCTCGGGCCGGCGGGTGCGTCCGAAGGGGTGGGCCCTGCTGGCGCGTGGGCGTGGGGCACAGTGAAGGCCACGGCACACCACGGCACACCACGGCGCCGGTGCCGTCACAGGGGGAGCCCGGGAGGAGGCGAAGCAGGTGCGTGAGGACGCGAGCGTGATGCACGTCGATGCCGACTCGTTCTTCGCCTCGGTGGAGATCCGGCACAAGCCGTCGCTGGCGCGGACCCCGGTCCTGGTGGGCGGGACCGGCCCGCGAGGGGTGGTCGCGACCGCGAACTACGAGGCGCGTGCCTTCGGGTGCCGGTCGGCGATGCCGATGTCACAGGCGCGGGTGCTGT
Source organism: Actinomycetes bacterium (assembly GCA_023451855.1). GTDB lineage: Bacteria > Actinomycetota > Actinomycetes > Actinomycetales > Dermatophilaceae > Monashia. Next base: position 1,527 of record JAEXXY010000533.1, on the reverse strand, counting down.
GCCCGGCGGCGACGGTGCTCACGCCACGGTTCCCCGCCTACGCCGCACACAGCCACCTCATCATGGACACGCTGCGGCAGCTGTCGCCGCTGGTGCAGCCGGTCAGCCTCGACGAGGCGTTCGTCGACCTGGCCGCGGGCCCGTTCGCTGCCGACCCGGTCACCGCCGCTGACCTGGCACGCCGGCTCATCTACAACCGGTCCGGGCTGGTGGTCTCCGTCGGGCTGGGGCGCTCGAAGCTCATCGCGAAGCTGGCCTCCGACGCGGACAAGCCGCACGGGTTCACCGTCGTGCCAGCTGAGGACGAGGACGCCTTCCTCATGCCGAAGCCGGTGGGCTCCTTGTGGGGTGTCGGCCCGGCCACTGAGGCGACCCTTCGCACGCTGGGCATCCGCACGGTCGCTGACCTGCGCGCGGCAGGTCGCGAGGACCTGGTGCGCGCCCTCGGCGAGGCAGCCGGGTGGAACCTGTATCGGCTCGCGCGCGGGGACGACCCCCGCCCGGTCGTCGTGGAGCGCGAGGCCAAGAGTGTCGGTGCGGAACGGACCTTCGCCCAGGACCTGCTCCGGTGGGAGCTGCCGAGCGCGCTCGAGGACGTCCTGGCGCGGGCGCTGCGCCGGCTCGGGCGCCACGGCGGTGGTGCACGGACGGTCACGGTCAAGGTCCGCCTGTCCGACTTCACCACGCTGACCCGCTCGGTCACGCTGGCCCACCCGACCGCCGAGGCCGACCAGCTCCGGGACGCGGCCACCGCCGCGCTCACCGCGGCGAACCCGGTCGAGCCGGTCCGCCTGCTCGGGGTGTCCCTATCGGGGCTGACCCACTGGGCCCAGCTGCGTCTGCCGCAGGATGAAGCCGGCCGTGCTGCTGTCGATGGCCTCGACGCCACGGACGTCCTCACCGAGGCGCCCACCGCCACCGCGGGGTCGCACGCTGAGGTCCCGACGCTTGACGAGAACCCCACCCCGGGCGGCGCGACCCTCGAGGGCGCCGCGGCCCGGCTCCCCGTGGACGAGGAGCCGGACGACGCAGACGAGGAACGACTGCCGGCACCGCTGACCCTGCACACCGTCGCGGTCGGCATTGACGTCTCCCACCCCGACCACGGTGCCGGCTGGGTGGTGCGGGCCGAGGACGGCGTGGTCACCGTCCGGTTCGAAGGCCCGGACACCCCGGCAGGGCCTGAGCGCAGGTTCGACATCCGTCGCGAGCTGCTGATGCGGGTGGCCCCGCCGGAGCCGTGCCCTCCACCACGCCTGACCTCACTGGCGAACCTGGGGCAGGTCGAGGCGATCACTGCGATGCTGCTGCAGAACGAGGCGGCTCCCCCGGCACCGTGACGGCCCGGCCCCGTGACGGCCCGGCCCCACGCCACCCAGCCCAAGGCCACCCGGCCCACCGCGGGGCGCCGCCCCCGCGTCCGCGGGGGCTGCCGCCCCGCCGTCGACGAACGAGCTCGAGGCTGAGACCCGTTCGCGGCAGCTCGGGGCGTCGCGTCAGAAGTTCGAGGCCATGTTCTGGAAGCGG
>JAEXXY010000526.1 GCA_023451855.1 Actinomycetes bacterium | reverse complement strand
GCCCATGAGCAGGCGCAGCGTCGTCGTCTTGCCCGCACCGTTGGGGCCGAGGTAGCCGAAGAGGTCGCCCTGCTCGACGACGAGGTCGACGCCGCGGAGCGCCTCGGTCGTGCCGAACCGCTTCGTCACGGCCGCGCACCGGATCACCACCGTCCCCATGAGGGCATGGTCGCCCGAGGCGCGCGGCCGGCCCAGTGCCGAAGGGCCCGGGACCCAGCCGGGACCGGTGCTCAGCCCTCCAGGTCGATGGCCGTGAACGTCTTGGCGTCGACGACGTCGGACAGCTCGGCGGCAAGGACCGCAGGGACGGCGGAGTCGACGTTGAGCACGCCGATGGCGCGGTCCTCCTGGCGCGACACCTGCATGCCGCCGATGTTGATCGCGGCGTCGCCGAGGATGCGACCGACGTTGCCGATGACGCCGGGCCGGTCGGTGTACTCGAAGACGAGCATGTGGTCCGAGATCGGCACCTCGAGGTCGTGGCCGTTGACGCCGACGAGCTTCTCGACCTTCTTCGGGCCGGTCAGCGTGCCCGACACCGACACGACCGTGCCGTCGGCGAGGGTGCCCCGCAGGGTCGTGACGTTGCGGAAGTCGCCGGAGTCGGGGTCGGTGACGAGGCGCACGACGCAGCCGCGCTGCTCCGCGAGGACGGGGGCGTTGACGTAGGTGACCGGGTCCTCGACGACGTCGGTGAACAGCCCCTTGAGGGCGACGAGCTTCCACACGTTGACGTCGTGGGCCGTGATCTCGCCGCGCACCTCGACGTCCAGCTGCGCCGGAACGCTGCCGGCGATCGCCGTGTAGATGCGACCGAGCTTCTCCACCAGAGGGATCCCCGGACGCACCTCCTCCGCGATGAACCCGCTGCTGACGTTGACGGCGTCGGGGACGAGCTCGCCGCCGAGGGCCAGGCGCACCGACCGGGCGACCGCGATGCCCGCCTTCTCCTGGGCCTCGTCGGTCGAGGCGCCGAGGTGCGGGGTCACGACGACGGACTCGTGAGCGAAGAGCGGCGACTCGGTCGTCGGCTCCTTCGCGAAGACGTCGAGGCCGGCACCGGCGACCCGGCCCTCGGCGAGGGCACGCGCGAGGGCGGCCTCGTCGACGATGCCGCCGCGGGCGGCGTTGACGATGCGCACCGTCGGCTTGACCTTCGACAGCGCCTCCTCACCGATGAGTCCGAGCGTCTCGGGCGTCTTCGGCAGGTGGATCGTGATGAAGTCGGAGTGCTCGAGAAGCTCGTCGAGCCCGACGAGCTGGGCCCCGAGCTGGCCGGCCTTGGCGGGCGAGGCGTACGGGTCGTAGGCGAGGATCTTCATGCCGAAGCCCTTGAGGCGCTCGGCGACGAGGGCGCCGATGCGGCCCAGCCCGACGACGCCGACCGTCTTCTCGAACAGCTCGACGCCGGTGTAGGCGCTGCGCTTCCAGGCGCCGCCCTTGAGGGCGGCGTTGGCCGGGGCGATGTTGCGGGCCGTCACGAGCAGGAGTCCGACGGCCAGCTCGGCGGCCGAGGTGATGTTCGACGTCGGGGCGTTGACGACCATGACCCCGGCGCGCGTCGCGGTCTGCACGTCGACGTTGTCGAGGCCGACCCCGGCGCGGGCGATGACCTTGAGGCGTCGGCCGGCGGCGATGGCCTCGGCGTCCATCTTCGTCGCCGACCGGATGAGGACGGCATCGGCCTCGGCGAGGGCCGGCAGCAACGCGTCGCGGTCGGAGCCGTCGACCGAGCGGACCTCGAAGTCGGGCCCCAACGCCTGGATCGTGGCGGGCGACAGGTCTTCGGCGATGAGGACGACGGGCTTGCTCACGAGGGACCCTCTCGGACGTGACGGGGCGGGCGTCCCTGGAGGGACGCGCGCCGGCGCGGCACCCCGGTGTGCCGCGAGCGAGTCTAGGGACTCGTCCTGCCGGTGGCAGGGGTTGTAACCAGAATGTGAACCGGTCGGTGCACGAGCGTGGCCGTCCCACGCAGTGGATGCGCGTGCCCGGATCGCGGACACCCTGCAGGGCTCGCCAGTACTGCGACGCCCCACCCGAGCATCGATGGTGCGGCGTGGCACGATGCCCACGGCTAGCGTGGGACGCATGAGGCTGGTCGTGACCGGAGGGGCCGGGGACCTCGGCTCCCGCGTCGTGCGCGGGCTCGCGGGCCGGGGCGTCGAGGTCGTGTCGGCGAGCCGCCGCACGGGCGTCGACCTCACCACCGGGCTCGGCCTCGATGCGGTCCTGGCGGACACCGACACCGTCGTGCACTGCGCCGACGACACGGGCGCCGGCGACGCGGTCACCGTCTACGGCACCCGCCGGCTGGCCGATGCGGCGGCTGCTCGCGGCGTCCACCTCGTGCACGTGTCGATCGTCGGGATCGACGAGCACCCGCTCCCCTACTACCGGCGCAAGCTGCGCGCCGAGCGGGGCATCACGGCAGCGGGTGGACCCTCCACCGTCCTGCGCGCGACCCAGTTCCACTCTCTCGCAGCCTTCTTCGCGCGCTCGCTGACGCGCGGCCCGTTCACGTTCGCCATCGGCGACATGGCGTTCCAGCCGGTCGACACCGACGCCGTCGCCGCCCGGCTCGTCGAACTGGCCCTTGGCCCTCGTCCGGACGCGCCGACCCGGGCCCGCGACCTGGCCGGCCCGGACGTGCTGGACCTCCCCGCGCTGGCGACGCTCGTGCGCCGGCACCGGGG
>JAEXXY010000521.1 GCA_023451855.1 Actinomycetes bacterium | reverse complement strand
TCGGTGACGAGGTAGTCGAGCCGGGTCTGCCGGCCGAGGAACGAGGACGTGTTGCGGTACCGGGTGCCCACGTCACCGTCGCCCGCGACGCGCTCGGTGCGGACGGTTCCGGGGTCCCACTCGGTCGTCGTCGTGAAGTCGCTGAGGTAGGCGAACACGGCGTCGACCGGCCGGTCCACCGTCACCGATCGCTCGATCTGCATACCCTCTCCAAACCTTTGACACACCTTCGACAACCACCATACGGTGTGGACGAAGGATGGACAACGTACCGGGCAGAACTCGTCGTGCCGCGGGCACCCTCCAATCCGGTCGGGGCGTCGTGCCGAACCATCCGGGACCCCAACTCACGCAGGAGGCCTCGGTGACCCGTCCGCCCCAGGGATCAGCCCACAGATCGGCCCACAGATCGCCCCGCCCCACCGCCGCCGTCATCGGCGCCGGCGTGTCGGGACTGACCGCCGCCCACGTCCTGTCCGCCACCCACGACGTCACGCTGTTCGAGTCCGCGGAGCGGTTCGGCGGGCACGCCCACACCCACGACGTCCGCGGCACCACCGGGCCGCTGCGCATCGACTCGGGCTTCATCGTCCACAACGAGCGCACCTACCCGCACATGCTGCGCCTCTTCCGCGAGCTCGGCGTGCCGACCCAGGCCACCGAGATGAGCATGAGCATCACGTGCGAAGGGTGCGGGCTGTCCTACGCCGGCGGCCGCGGCGCAAAGGGCATGTTCGCCCAGCCGTGGCGCGTCGCCGACCCGCGGTTCGTCCGGATGCTCGCCGACGTGCCGCGGTTCCACCGCGCGGCCCGGGCCCTGCTCGCCGACGAGGGGGTCGGCGGCGACCCGACGTGGGGCGAGTTCCTCGACGCGAGCGGCTTCTCCCCGTACTTCGTGCGCCACTTCGCCATCCCCCTCGTGTCGTGCGTCTGGTCCTGCGGCGACCTCGATGCGACGTCCTACCCGGCCCGGCACCTGTTCCGGTTCCTCGACCACCACGGGATGCTCACCGTCACCGGTTCGCCGCAGTGGCGCACCGTCACGGGCGGGTCGCGCACCTACGTCGACGCGCTCGTGGCCCGGCTGGGCGATGCCCGCACCGACTCCCGCGTCACGGCGGTGACGCGTCACGACGACGGCGTCGACGTCGTCGTCGACGGTGCCCGGGTGCAGACCTTCGACCGGGCGGTCGTCGCGACGCACGCCGACCAGGCGCTCGACCTGCTCGCCGACGCGACTCCGGACGAGAAGCGCGACCTCGCCTCGATCCGCTACTCCCGCAACGAGACCTGGCTGCACCGCGACCCCTCGGTGCTCCCCCGACGCCCGCAGGCACGTGCGTCGTGGAACTATCGGATGCGATCGTGCGGCGCGCCGGCGTCGGAGGTGCTCGTCAGCTACTGGATGAACCGGCTGCACGACCTGCGCGACGGCGACGAGCACGTCGTCACGCTCAACCCGGGGGGCCACGTCGACGAGTCGGTCGTCACCGCCCGGATGGAGTACGAGCACCCGATCTTCACCCGCGAGGCCGTCGAGGCCGCGGCCCGGCTGCGCGAGGGCGGCGGCGACCGCCTCTCCTTCGCCGGCGCCCACCTCGGCTGGGGGTTCCACGAGGACGGGTGCCGGTCCGGCGTCGAGGCCGCCCAGCGCCTGGGGGCCGACTGGTGACCCAGGTCGTCACCCCACCCCCGGTACCGGCCCTCGTCGACGGCACGGTCAGCCACACGCGGCGCACCCCGCTGCACCACGCCTTCACGCACGGCGCCTACCAGTGGCTCGTCGACGTCGACGCGATCCCCCGGTTCCCTTGGCCGGCACGCCTCTTCGCCGGCTTCAGGGCTGAGGACCACCTCGACGGCGGACGCCTGGGCGGCGGGCTGCGCGGCGACGTCGAGCGCTTCCTCGCCCACCGAGGCGTCCGGCTCGACCCGAGCGACCGCGTCCTCATGCTCGCGAACGCCCGCGTCCTCGGGCACGTCTTCGACCCGCTGTCGGTCTTCTGGTGCCTGCGCCCTGACTCCTCGGTGCGCGCCGTCGTCTTCGAGGTGCACAACACCTACGGCGAGCGCCACGCCTACCTGCTCGACGTCGACGAGGCCGGCGCCGCCGGCGTCGACAAGGAGTTCTACGTCTCGCCCTTCAACGACGTCAGCGGCCGTTACGCGATCCGGTTGCGGCTCGACCCCTGCCACGTCGCCGTGACGGTCCGCCTCGACCACGGCGGCGAGACCGTCCTCACCGCCGTGACACGGGGTACGCCAGAGCCGGCGACCCCGGCCGCCCTGCTCCGCCTCGTCCGCCGCCACGGGCTGATGACCCAGCGCGTCACGGCCCTGATCCGCGCCCACGGCATCCGGCTCTGGCTGCGCCGCCTGCCCGTGATGCCCCGCCCCCGACACCCGAAGGAGGCCGTCCGATGACCGCCGCACCGTCCCCCGTCAGCCAGCCCATCTGCCTGCGTCGCCCCGTGCTGCGCCCGTTCTGCGTCCGCGGCAAGCTCGCCCGGAGCATCGTGGCCCAGGTGGCCGGGCGCGTCCCGGTCGACCTCGTGCTGCCCGACGGGACCCTGCTCGGCGGGGGCGCCCGCGACGGGTCGCGGCCCGGGCTGCGCATCGTCCGCCCGGACGCGGTGTTCGAGCGCCTGGCCCACCACCCGAAGATCGGCATCGGTGAGGCCTACATGGCCGGCGACTGGACGGCCGCCGAGGGCACCGACCTCGCCGAGGTCTTCCGGCCCTTCGCCGAGCGGATGACCACGGCGGTGCCGCCGTTCTGGCTGCGGCTGCGTGGTTTCGTCGACCGCCGCATCCCGGCGATGCAGCGCAACTCGCTGCTCGGCTCGCGGCGCAACATCGAGGCGCACTACGACCTGTCCAACGCGATGTTCGAGACCTTCCTCGACGACACCCTGACCTACTCCTCGGCGCTCTTCGACCGCACGGGCCCGACACCAGTGGTCGACCAGAGCCTCGAGGAGGCGCAGCTGCGCAAGGTCGACGCCATCCTCGACGCCGCGCGCGTCACCGAGGGCAGTCGCGTCCTCGAGATCGGCACGGGCTGGGGCACGCTGGCCCTGCAGGCGGCCAAGCGAGGAGCGCAGGTCACCACCGTGACGCTGTCCAAGGAGCAGGCGACCCTGGCCCGCGAGCGGATCGCGGCCGCAGGCCTGGCCGACCGCGTCGACGTGCGGATCCAGGACTACCGCGAGGTCGAGGGCAGCTACGACGCCGTCGTCAGCGTCGAGATGATCGAGGCCGTCGGCGAGGAGTACTGGGCCACCTACTTCCGCACCATCGACGAGCGACTCGCTCCCGGCGGTGTCGCCGCCGTCCAGTCCATCCTCATGTCGCACGAGCGGCTGCTCGCGACGAAGCACAGCTACGGCTGGATCCAGAAGCACATCTTCCCCGGCGGGCTCATCCCGAGCGTCGAGGCGATCCGCTCCACGACCGCCGCGAACACCTCCCTGCGCGTCACCGACGTCCACGCGTTCGGCACCGACTACGCCGAGACCCTGCGACGCTGGCGTGAGCGGTTCACCGCGCGGTGGGACGACGTGCGGGCCCTCGGCTTCGACGAGACGTTCCGGCGCAAGTGGGAGTTCTACCTCGCCTACTGCGAGGCCGGCTTCTCGACCGGGTACCTCGACGTCGCCCAGATCCGGTTCGAGCGGGCGGGCACGACGGTCCTGGCCTGAGGAGGCGACGCATGGCGAGCGAGCGCACGACGGCGATCCTCTGGTTCCGCCGCGACCTGCGGCTGCACGACCACCCGGCGCTGCTCGCCGCGCTCGAGGCCGCGGACGAGGTCCTGCCGGTGTTCGTCCTCGACCCGACGCTGCTCGACACCGCGGTGCCGCGCTCGCAGCGGCTCGTGGCGTCGCTGCGCTCGCTGGCCGCCGACACCCGCGACGCGCTCGTGGTGCGTCGGGGTGACCCCGTCGACGTCATCCCGCGGTTGGCGCGCCAGGTCGGCGCCACGCAGGTGCACGTGACCCGTGAGACGACGCCGTACGGCCGGCGCCGCGACGACGCCGTCGCTGCCGCTCTCGCCGACGACGACCGCGAGCTCGTCGCCACGGGGACGCCGTACGCCGTCGGGCCCGGGATCGTCGTCAACGGGTCCGGCTCGCCGTACAAGGTGTTCACGCCGTTCTCGAAGGCGTGGCGCCAGCACGGCTGGCCCGACCCGGCCGAACGCCCGGCGCGCATCCCGTGGGCCCGCCCGCGTGTCGCGTCCGACGACCTTCCGGCCACGCCGGACGGCGTCCGGCTCGAGGCCGGCGAGGCCGCCGCGCGCAGACGGTGGGAGGAGTTCGTCGCCGACGGGCTCGACGCGTACGCCGACGAGCGCGACCGCCCTGACCTCGACACGACCAGCCGGATGTCGGCCCCGCTCAAGTACGGCGAGATCCACCCCCGCACCATGCTCGCCGACATCGCCGCGCACGCCAGCGGCCGGTCGAAGGGCGCGACGACGTACGTGACCGAGCTGGCCTGGCGCGAGTTCTACGCCGACGTGCTGTGGCACCACCCGCGCTCCTCGTGGCACGACCTGCGGCCCGAGCTCGCCGAGCTGCCCTACGACACCGGCGCCGAGACCGACCGGCTCGTCGACGCCTGGCGCGAGGGGCGCACCGGCTACCCCATCGTCGACGCGGGGATGCGCCAGCTGCTCGCGGAGGGCTGGATGCACAACCGGCTGCGGATGATCACGGCCAGCTTCCTCACCAAGGACCTGCACGTGTGGTGGCCCGTCGGGGCCCAGCACTTCCTCGACCACCTCGTCGACGGCGACGTCGCCTCGAACAACCACGGCTGGCAGTGGGTCGCCGGCACCGGCACCGACGCGTCGCCGTACTTCCGCGTCTTCAACCCGGTGACGCAGGGGCGCAGGTTCGACCCCGACGGTGAGTACGTGCGCCGCTGGGTGCCCGAGCTGCGCCACCTGTCCGGGGCTGCGGTGCACGAGCCGTGGAAGCGCGAGGACGGGTATGCGCAGGGGTATCCGGAGCCGATCGTCGACCACGACGATGAGCGCAAGGAGACCCTGGCCCGCTACGAGCGGGCTCGACGCTAGGTCAGGAGGGCACAGATGCGGGGCCCCGTGGCCGAGCTGCGCGCCTTCGTCAACGCCGCGCTCATCCAGAAGGTCGAGCGCGACCACCGCGACCCCGACGACGTCTTCCGGCGCCGGCAGGTCGTCGCCGCGGTGACGTTCGTCGTCGGCAGCGCGGTGCTCGCCTGGGCGCTGCGGATCACGCCGGGCGACCCGCTCTTCTACGTCGCGACGCTGGCCCTGGCCGCCGTGTGGCTCGTCGGCGCGCTGGTGTCCGGGCCGTTGCACGCCGGGATGGGTCACACCCGAAGCGGTGAGACGGCGCGGCCGATCGTGCAGTCGCTCGTCCTCGGCGTGCTCCTGCTGCTCGTGTTCCTCGTCGGCGCCCTCGTCGTGGCGCGCATCCCGGTGCTGCGCGAGCCCGTCGACCAGCTGCTCGACCACGCCCGGTTCGGCGCGTTCACCGCCGTGCTCGCCATCACCTTCGTCAACGGCGTCGTCGAGGAGCTGTACTTCCGCGGCGCCCTCTACGCCGCCCTCCCCCGCCACCAAGTGACGCTGACGACGCTGCTCTACGCGCTGACCACGGTCGGCAGCGGCGTGCCGCTCCTCGTCCTCGCAGCGGCCGCGCTCGGCCTCGTGACCGGCCTGCAGCGTCGCGTCACCGGTGGCTTCCTCGGTCCGATCATCACGCACGTCGTGTGGTCCACCGGGATGCTCGTGCTCCTCCCACCCGCCCTCGAACTGACCAGGTGATCCCATGACGCCCACCAGAACAGCCCTCGTGACGGGGGCCTCCGGCTACATCGGCGGCCACCTCGTGCCCCGGCTGCTCGACGCCGGCTGGACCGTGCGTGTCCTGACCCGGCACCGCTCCTCGGTCGAGGACCGGCCGTGGCGCTCCCGCGTCGAGGTGGCCGAGGGCGACGTGTCCTCGGCCCGCGACATGCGCGCCGCCCTCGAGGGCGTCGACGCGGCGTGGTACCTCGTGCACTCGATGGACGACCGGCCCGACTTCGAACAGCGCGACCGCGACGCGGCGACGACCTTCGCGGAGGCCGCCGAGGCCAAGGGGGTCTCGCGCATCGTCTACCTCGGCGGGCTGCACCCGTCGGGCGAGGACCTCTCGCCGCACCTGGCCTCGCGGGTGGAGGTCGGGCGGATCCTGCTCGACTCCGCCGTGCCGACGGCGGTGCTGCAGGCAGCCGTCGTCATCGGCGACGGGTCGGCGTCCTTCGACATGCTGCGCTACCTGACGACGCGGCTGCCGGCGATGGTCGCCCCGAAATGGCTCGACAACCGCATCCAGCCGATCGCCGTCGACGACGTCGTGACGCTCCTTGCCGGCGCGGGTTCCCTTCCAGCGGAGGTGAACCGGACCTTCGACATCGGCGGCCCCGACGTGCTGACCTACCGGGAGATGATCGGGCGGTTCGCCGACGTCACGGGGCAGCGGCGCCCGGTCGTCATGACCGTGCCCGTGCTGACGCCGCGGCTCGCGAGCCACTGGGTCGGGCTCGTCACGCCGATCTCGGCCGGGCTGGCCAAGCCTCTGGTCGGCAGCCTCGTGCACGAGGTCGTGGCCAAGGAGCGCGACCTCGAGGACTACGTCGAGCTGCCCGGCGGCCCGACGTCGTTCGACGACGCCGTACGGTCGGCGATGCGGACGGTGCCTCGCGACACGGGGGTGCGCAACGCCGTCATCGCCGGCGCGGCCGTCGTGGCGTGCGCCGTGGCCGGATCGGTGGCCACCAGGCCCGAGTCGCAGTGGTACCGGTCGCTGGACAAGCCGTCGTGGCAGCCGCCCTCGCTGGCGTTCCCGCTCGTGTGGACGGCGCTCTACGCCGACGTCGCAGCCAGCGCGGCGTCGACGTTGACGGCTCTCGACCGCGCGGGCGACGCGTCCGGCCGGTCGGCCTACCTCAAGGCGTTCGGCACCAACCTCGCCCTCAACGCCGGGTGGAGCTGGGTGTTCTGGTCGGCCCGTCGGCCCGGCCTGGCCGCCGTCGAGTCGGCACTGCTGACGGCGAGCGGACTCGACCTCGCACGTCGCTCGGCCCAGGTCAGGCGTCCGGCCGGCGCGGCCCTGCTGCCCTACGCAGCGTGGTGCGGCTTCGCGACGATGCTCTCGGCCGCGATCGCCCGACGCAACCGACGTCGGTGACCGGGCGGGCCCGCGGCTGTCCTGTCATAGGCCCGCTGCCTTCGTATCCGGATGTCTAGCGTCAACGACATACGAGCGAAGACGGCGACATCGAGGCGCCGCGACCCCGACTGGGCGTCGGCGCCCGCGGCTACGGTCGGGACATGTCATCGATGGGCGACCTCGTGGAGACGGCGACCGGTGAGCTGCGTCGGGCACTGACGCCGGTCGGCGATGCCGACTGGTCGGTGCCGGCCGGCGATGTGGAGTGGTCGTGCCGGCAGACCGCCGCACACATCGCCGACGACCTCTTCTCCTACGCCTCGCAGGTACTGGCCCGGCCCGTGGTCGGCTACCTGCCGGTCGAGGCCGTCGTCGAGGAGCGGGGCACGAACGTCGAGGTCCTCGAGGTCGTCGTCATGTGCGGCGACCTGCTACGGCTGGCCGTCGCCGCAGCCCCGAGCGAGGCCCGCGCGTGGCATCCCTGCGGCGTCTCCGACCCTGACGGCTTCGCCGCGATGGGCATCCTCGAGACGCTCGTCCACGGCTACGACATCGCGCAGGGCCTCGGGGTCGAGTGGCTGCCGCCCGACGCGCTCTGCGCCCCCGCCGTCGAGCGACTCTTCCCCGACGCACCCGCAGGCAGCCCTGGCCAGGTGCTGCTCCACTGCACCGGGCGGCTCCCGCTCGGCGACCGCCCCCGTCTCGTCGAGTGGCGGTGGGACTCGACCGTGCGCGTCGGCGCCTAGGCCGGCTCGCGGGTGAAGGTCCGCCGGTAGGACACCGGCGGGACACCGAGGCGACGCTGGAAGTGGTGGCGCAGGATGGCCGCGGTGCCGAACCCGCACTCGCGTGCGATCCGCTCGATGTCGAGGTCGGTCGTCTCGAGCAGGTGTCGCGCACGCAGCACCCGCTGGCCGGTCAGCCACTGGTGCGGTGACGTGCCGACCTCGGCGGCGAACCGCCGGGCGAACGTCCGCTCCGACATCGCCGCGCGGCGGGCGAGGGAGGGCACCGAGTGCTCCTCGTCGAGGTGCTCGATGACCCAGTCGAGGACCTCCTGCAGGGAGTCGCACGACTGCTCGGGCACCGGCGTCTCGACGAACTGGCGCTGGCCGCCGGCGCGGTGCGGGGGCACGACCATGCGACGGGCGATCCGGGTGGCCACCTCGGACCCGAGCTCGGTGCGCACGAGGTGCAGGCACGCGTCGATGCCCGCGGCGGTGCCGGCACTCGTGATGACGCGGCCGTCCTCCACGTAGAGGACGTCGAGGTCGACCGTGGCGCTCGGGCAGACCTCCGCGAGCTTCGCCGCGTAGCGCCAGTGGGTCGCGGCCTCGCGTCCGTCGAGGATGCCGGCCGCGGCCAGAGAGAACGCGCCCGAGCACACCGACAGGACCCACGCGTCGCGGTCGACGGCGTCGCGGAGCACCTCGAGGACCGCGGGGTCGAAGGGCCCGTCGACGGTGCCGGCGGGCACGGCGACCAGGTCGGCGTCGCGGGCGGCCTCGAGCGGGTGGGTCGGCACCACGCCGATGCCACTGGTCGTCCGGTGGACCTCTCCGGGGCGCGAGGAGCAGACCCGGAAGTCGAAGGCGGGCACGCCGTCATCGGTGCGGTCGATGCCGAAGACCTCGCAGAGGACACCGAGCTCGAAGGCGGCGACGGGTTCCTGGACGACGACGGCGATGGTGCGCAGCATCTGACGAGTCTCGCACGAGACTGGCAGGAAATGAATGGGCTACGTCAGTTCTGCCACTCGTGGCGACATCTTGAGCGGCGGAGAATTTCTGCCATGGACATCATCATCGTCATCGCCCTCATCGCCCTCCTCGCCGCTGCTCTCGAGCCGGCCCATCGCCGGACCCACGGCCTGCCCCGCGCACCGTTCGGAGCCGACGCCGACCTCGACCGCGACACCGCACGGGCCCGACACGACCTCGCCGCCCTGCGCTGAACGTCGCACGAACGCACACCAGCCGGCCCGCACACCCGACCTGCACGGCACGACCGCGGCTGCGCGGCCCGACCGATACGGACGACCGCCACGAGAACGATCCGCGCGACACGTCCCGCCTGAGCGAGCCCCCATGACAGCGGGCCTAGCCCCCGTCACACCGCGCCGGGCGATCGGTCCCGACAACACGGGCCAACCGACCTCCTGTCAGAAGGGCGGCGGTGCGGGCTCCGGATCTGGTTGGGGCGGCGAGGCCCCGGGGTCGGTGAGGGCCTCGCGCCAGTTCTTGGGGTAGGTGATGTAGTCGCGCCCGGCCAGGGTGGTCCAGTGCA